>CAZNPI010000047.1:0-6590 GCA_964575015.1 uncultured Gammaproteobacteria bacterium | reverse complement strand
ATACGCCTTCCAAGCCCATTCGGCAAGGGCGCTAGTACTATCAAATGAGGACGCTTTACTAGGCGCACCCAAAACAACGACCGTCAAAAACGGCTCATTAGCCGCGCCAGCATCTCCTCGCAAGGTTGTCACGAGGTTATATTGAGACTCATACAAAAAACCGGTCTTCGCTCCATTCACGTACACGTTATCATACTCCGTCAAAAAGACATCCGTATTCTTCACCGTCTTAATCCCTTTTGTTGTACCGCGCATTGTAAATGAATACGTTGGCGTAGTCAGCGCTCGATGAATCCATGCATTACTAAATGCCTTCTGTGCCAGCTTCGCCATGTCCGTTGCCGTTGTTTTATTATTCGCGCTCATTCCGGTCGGCTCTACAAATGTTGTTGACTTTAATCCGAGTGCAGCGGCTTTCTGGTTCATGCGTTTTGCAAAAGCAGCCTGACTCATCCCCGTAACCCTAGCCAAAGCCATGGTCGTATTATTCGTACTTGCCATGAGTGAAGTATAAAACAAATTAGCAACCGTCGCCTTTGTTCCAGACTTTGCTTGCATGCGTCCACCACCAACCTCATCTTTTGCCAACAATGTAACCGTGCTATTCCAACTTGGGGCATGATCAAGAAAGACGAGCATGGACATCAGCTTCGTCAAACTGGCTGCCGGCCAAACCATCGTCGGTTTAAAGCTATACAAAATCTTTCCAGTTGCTGTATCAACAACAACAGCCGAAGCAAATTCATTTGCTGTAGGTTGATACATTTCTGCATCCGGCCGTATCACTGGGGACTTTGCATATGTCACCGTACCGATACACAGCTCAAGTAGAACCAGGGCACATAGACCAAACAATTTATAGAAGCGTGTATGCATATTATTGGACGATGCTGATTCTTGTTCCTATCTTTGCCCAATCATATATTGTTTTTGCAGATCCAACCCCTAAACGAACGCATCCGTGTGACGCTGCCTTCCCCAAATGATTTGCTCCCTCCTTCAAGCCACCAGGCCATTCAGGTAGCTCATGAATACCGTATCCCTTCGCAGAAAACTCCATCCACCATGGCATCCATAACTTTGCAGATCTAGACCATGCCTTTGGATTTTTTGAAAGTACAAAAAAACTTCCGGTCGGCGTCCTCATACCAGGCTTGCCGGTTGAAACTACATATTCGCCCACAACAACTCCTCCAAGAACCTGCTCCATGCGTTGCGTAGATAAACGAATTACAATATTTTTTTCTAGCGGCGTCTTACTTGTTGATGTTGGTGAATATCCAGCAGCAACCTCTATCCCATCGGAATACCCATCACCATCTGTATCAGCGCTATCTAGCTTTGCTCCAAATGCACGCTCAAGCGTGTCACTCAATCCGTCATGATCACTATCCAAATCTGGAACAGTTTTCGCAAACGTCCCCGTCGTGATACTTAATGCCCCAAGTACACATATCAGACCAACGAGGATTGATCTGCGCATATCATGCTTCATCCTCAAATGAAATACGCTCACCTGGTCGCAACACAGACGATGCGGTCTTTTTAAACACCGTTGCAGTTGGTTGAGGTGCTGCAGGAGGCTGTGATCCAGATGAAAGCTGTGCAAATCCAGAATGCTTAGGCTTAGACGTATCATGACGTCGACCGTCTGATGACCTATTCCCCTTCTGACGATCCGTCGTCAACCTCTCCTTATTCAACTCCACAGGCCTCCCTTTTGTTTTCTGAATCTCTCCAAAAAAGTTCACAAACTCATCATCCTCTGATTGATTTGACCGAACAATTTTAATCGTTCCCTTTGCTGAAGGCTCAACTCTTGGACGTTGCTTCGGCGCTTCTTCTAATGGAGCAAATGCTTTTGTTAATGCATTGCCCCTTGCCGAAGATGCCTGTGCAGATTCAATAGTCACGGAAGATGTGTCCGGGGTCGGTGCGCGAAATGCAGCCTTCATCGCTCCAGGCTTCATCATTCGTTCTTCCTTGATAATCGGCAAACACTCAGCACAATACATTGGCCGTGACGTATCGAGCTGAATTGGCATATCCCAAACCTTTCCGCATCGAGTACATGTATGTGGGAATTTAGGTTTTTCTTTTTTCTTCCCCTCTGTAGGAGGCTTTACAATAGCCGCTAATCGTTCCGGAGAAATTTTTAAATACTCAACCGGATTCTGACTAGCCTCTCCTTCCAGCGCTGCCAATGTATCTTCAGGCTTTGCAGCATCTCGTTCCGCTTTTGCTTTTTGTTCATCCTCTGTAAGAATTTCTGGATACTTCAAACCAGAACCTGCACCTCGTTCCATCCCACTCCATTTCAACACCTTTTCTTCAATTTCTGCTCGAGGTGACCCGTATCGTTCACGCGATACCGCAATCACCTTATCTGAATTTCCAGTTCGTTTTCCAATCGGTGGCAAGGTGTTTGCAGAAAATGGAGCTGTCGCAGCACCATCAACCATCAACTTTAAATAGATCTGCGTCTTTCCAAGATTTAACAAATCTTCTGGAATAT
Organism: uncultured Gammaproteobacteria bacterium; assembly: GCA_964575015.1. Classification (GTDB taxonomy): domain Bacteria; phylum Patescibacteriota; class Patescibacteriia; order 2-12-FULL-60-25; family 2-12-FULL-60-25; genus JAGOQX01. Next base: position 4,075 of record CAZNPI010000047.1, on the reverse strand, counting down.
ATGTTGGCATGAATTCATTTTCCATGAACGCCGCATCCTCAGCACCAACACGGAATGTGATAATCGTTCCCACGTTTCCAAACACAGCCCATGCAACCTCTTCTTCAAGTTGTTTAATATATTGATGCGCAACAACAAGACTCAATCGATATTTGCGAGCCTCAGAAAGGATATTCGCAAATGACTGATTCGCGAAATTCTGGAACTCATCAACATACAGATAAAAATCACGACGTTCTGATTCTGGAATACTCACGCGTTCCATCGCGGCCATCTGAATCTTCGTGATCAGCATCCCCCCCAACAAACGCATGTTATCTTCACCAATTCTCCCCTTTGATAAGTTCACAATCAATATTTTTCCTTCATCCATGATGCGACGAGGATCAATCGTTGACTTTACCTGCGCCACAATATTACGAATGATGGATGCAGATAAAAACTGACCGACTTTATTCTGTACCGGAGCAATAGCCTCTGTGGCGTATTTCTCTGACCAAGATGAAAACTCAGCAACCCAAAATGTTTTAACAATTGGATCACGAATCTTATCAACCACACGCGAACGATAGTCCTTATCAACTAATAAGCGATTAATGCCGAGTAACGTTGCACCAGGATAATCTAGCAATGCCAACACACAATTCAACAAAATATACTCCATGCGCGGGCTCCAAACGTCTGGCCAAATCTTTTTGAAAACGCCCATCAAACCAGATGCGACAAGGTGCTTCTCATTTTCAGCAACTGTTTCCAAAATATTAAAACCCATCGGGAACTCCTGATCCGCTGGATTGAAATACACGACATCATTAATGCGATTCGCCGGGATAAAATCTAACATCTTTTCTGCCGTGTCGCCGTGTGGATCCACATAGCAGACGCCATGGCCCGCCACAATATCAGACAACACCATGTTCTCCATGAGTGTTGTCTTTCCCATACCGGTTTTTCCGATGATGTAGATATGACGTCGCCGATCATCTGTTTTGATACCGAATCGACGGTTTGCATTTCGAAAGTTCGTCTCTGCAAAGAGCGTAATTTCGTTTTCGTGATCGTGATTATATTCAACAGGCATGGAGAAAGATATCAATTATCCGAATGGAATATTTACCGGAGGTTCTGAACGCTTCGATTCGGTTCGTTTTAGTTGTGGAGCCTTTACCTGGAGACTGTGTGGGAAGTGCCATAAGGAAGCCAATTCCTCAGTGGAAAGGTGAAACGCAGGCATACCAGACCAATTTGAACGAGCTTTATACGCATGAATCAGGTGATTCTTTCGTGCGTTGTTTCTTCGATCTTTAAACCACCAGATCGCTCCACTCATTCCAACATGTTTTAAATCAGGTTTCAATGACTGCATGTGGTTCGTATTGTACTGCTTCAATGCACCGATAAAGGGGTTCACAACACGGCCCTTAGAAACAACCTGTTTCTTTCCAACATATACAAATCGAATCTTGCAAAGATAATTGATCTTTGAAGCCTTATTTTCAATCGCTTGAATAATATCTTTTTCAGATTGGGTCATCCCCAATATCTTTGGCTGCCCTTTTTCTTCCTTCTTCGCAGGAGCTCCCCCAGAACCACCAAGCAATGCTTCAAAAATCATTGAAATAGCCTGGATCGGTAAATCAATCGCCTTCTCAAACATGTTCTTCTTCACCTCTACCTTCTCACCCTTCATCTTTTTCACAGCTAAAGACGACTTCTTTGGGAAATCTGCCTGCCCAATTGGCGTAAGCACAATTTGATACCAAGCCTGCTCGCCTGGACCAAGTCGCGAAAAACCTTCAAGCAAGGCAGAGATCGGATCTTTTAATTCACCAGAAACCTTATCTTCAAAATCAACGTACGTCTTTAACGGATAAATATCAGGCTTTACAGGAATCATCTCTGTGCCCCACAGGTCCCACTCTTCGTCCGGATAATGGGATGGTACCTTTGTTGCATAATCTTCAACCTCAGAAATCTCAGCGTCCGGATATTGAGAAAAAATAGACGCCTCACAAAGATCACGAAAACCTCTTACCGTGCGCATGATAAATTGCACACGACCCTCAATGGAAACGATTTCAACGGAAATTGTGTCTTGCGTTTTTCCGCGAATCCACGTATCTGTCCATGACTCCGAAGCGTGTGCACCGGCTAAATAGGCAAAGGCATTTTCAACTGCACGCGGACCTTGTTCATGCAGTTTCGGAATATCAATCGCCAATACGATGAATTCTCGTTTTGCTGCATGCAACCCCTGACGCCAATCTTTCCAGAGCTGAATCGCTCCCCAACCAAACAACCAGATAAATAGGAGCCACCCGCCATTCATCAGAAAAAAGAGCATGGCGAGAAACGGATTATCGCCAAAACGATCTACGAATGACCAATCAATTTGAAATAGTTGATCCATGTGAATTAAATCTAGTATAACACAAAGACCTCCACTACGTCTTGATGCAGCGGAGGCCTTTGTTTTTTACTCTGAAATACAAGTTTTAGGTTCTATGACGTCTTGCGATGGCTCCATTTATTCCACGTCACCAACAACGGCGATGCGATAAAAATAGAAGAATAGGTTCCGGTCAAAATACCGACAATCAATGCTAACGCAAAGCTCTTAATTGATTCACCGCCAAAGAAATACACAGCGAGCAATGCGAGAGTCGTTGTCATAGACGTGTTGAATGAACGCAACATCGTCTGCTGCACAGAGCGTTCAACAATTTCTTCAAAAACACCGGTCGTCTTTTGGAGATTTTCACGAACACGATCCAACACGACGATGGTATCGTTAATAGAGTAACCCATGATCGTGAGAATGGCAGCGATAAACGGCGTACCGATTTCAACCCCTGCGTATTTTCCCAAGATGGCGAACAACCCGAGCGGAATAATCACATCATGAAATGCTGTTGCTAAAACGATCATACCATACTTCCAACTCTTCACCGGTGCAGCGACCTTGCGGAATGACCAGGCGATAAACGCCAAGATCGCAAGAAACACGATCGTCAACGCAGACATGGATTTCTGGCGGAGTTCAACACCCACGGCAGGACCGATGGCGTTATACTGCAACTCAGATGTTTTTCCGAACGTTTCTCCCAACTTTTTGATAATATCCTGGTGTTGCGCTTCTTCAATCGTCTTCATTCGAACGTTCATGTCCGTGATTCCAACGGGTTGAATCACGATCTCACCCAACTGAAACGACTCGAGCGCACGCTCAACATCCACAGGTGACGGTCGTTGTTCAAAGCGAACGCTTAACTCCGTTCCACCGGTAAAATCAATCCCTTGCTTCAAGCCAAACGTTGCCAACAACACCAGAGACATTCCAAGCAATAAGCCGGAGATGATGTACCACACTGGGCGTAATTTGATGATATTCATACGTTCTATTTCTTTGAGGATGAATCAAGGAACAACCACGGGGCCTTCTCCTGAATACGTGAGCTCACAACCAAGCGCAAAATGTTTCGCGTCACCACAATAGCCGTGAATAAAGACATAATGATACCGATCGCAAGCGTTAAAGAGAACCCCTTGATAATGGATGAAGAGAACCAATACAACACCGCACAGGAAATCAACGTTGTCGCATTTCCATCTCGGATAGATGGCCAAGCACGCTTGAACGCCTCTTCCAATGCCGTTCGATATGACTTCCCTGCCCGAAGCTCCTCCTTCAACCGTTCAAAGACGAGGACGTTCGCGTCAACAGCAATACCAAGAGACAAGATAAACCCAGCAATACCGGAAAGCGTCATCGTCACTGGCAACAACTTGAAAATCATGAAGGAGATTCCAACGTATAATCCAAGAGAAAGGATGGCGAAGAATCCAGGTACGCGGTACCAGAACAACATGAACAATGCGACAAAGAGGAAGCCAAACAATCCAGCGCGCAATGATTTATCAACAGAATCCTGTCCAAGCGTTGGACCAACAGATTGCTGAGCAATCAGCTTAATCGGGACCGGAAGTGCACCAGCTTGTAAGCGTTGCGCCAACGTCTTCGCTTCATCAATAGAGAAGTTTCCACTGATGACGGCGTTTCCGCCCGTAATTTCAC
>CAZNPI010000046.1:0-6625 GCA_964575015.1 uncultured Gammaproteobacteria bacterium | reverse complement strand
CAAAGTTGCAAGCACTCTCACCTGCATGAGATTATTATCTAACTATGAGACGCTCATTAGAAACAAACCTCAACCAATACAGCCGCATCGCGAAAGCAGAAAAGAAGATGTCTGAATCCGATGCAGATGCACAAAAAATTGAAGCAGCATTACAATGGCATCTTTCTGATTCAGCAAAACAACGCAACTCAACACCGGAAGCACAACAACAGATCTATGAACTGCAGCAACAAAAACAACATCTCATGGATCTGTTGCATCATGCCTTTCGCGCGATCGGCACACCAGAAGCTGAGCACCTGTGGCCGGAAGGTTCAAGAAACGTATCATTTGAACATGGGGCTTTAACGTTCAACTCCAAACCTATTGATCTAGCAACTCTGACAACAGATGCTGAGTGGGGGATCTTTTATGCGCTACCAACAAATGCGCCTAAACATCTCCAAAAACAATATCTTCTCGGACTCGCAAAACTCGGACTCTTATCAATGCTGAATGAACAAATTCTGATTGATGAAATGGGTAGCGGCCATACACACACATTAAAGAAAAATGCGTATTCTGCACTCCGCCAAATGGATAACGAAGGAAGCCGATTTCAACGAGGTGGCTTTATCGCAGAAACACTGGTCAAAAATTTTCTCACAAAGCTTTCACTTCGTTTTGACTTTGATTTCGAGATCACTCCAACGGACGCATTTGATGATGTTGAAAATAAAATCGATTTTATCATTCACCGCAAAAATAGATATCGCGGCGTACGAGTTGAGGAATCAACAGATGTCCCAAAAAATATTGGGGTTCAATTTACCATCAATAAAGATCCGGATGTTCGCATTCGAAAACAACGACAACTTTCATCTGTTCGAGAACGCATTCAACGCCAACAAGCAGAATCTCCAATAGAGGATATTGTTCTTGTTCAAATAGATGTTGGGAACCCAAAACGAATGCACGACGAATGGAAACGTCGAGGATCTCCCCCAGGCAGACCTGATGATCTGTGGCCGCCACAGTTGCGCCAACAAGTCTTCAACGGCCTCTTGCAAGACATCTTCACTCCAGCGGAACTAGAGGCTCAATGGTCTATTACGATGCAACAACAAAATCCATTCGAAAAAAAATCTGATCATCCATAAACAAAAGCCCCGGGAAAACCGGGGCATTTGTTCATTGCACGACGAATGGGAGCAAGGCCATGAAGCGGGCGCGTTTGATGGCATCCGCGAGCTTGCGCTGATGCCAGGCGCAAACACCGGAGCGTTTGCGAGGCACGATCTTGCCGAACGAGGACAAGTAGCGCTTCAAGTTATTTGTATCTTTGTAGCTGATGGCTTCGACATTTGCGCGACAGAACGTGCAGTGTCGGTCAACAATTTTCTTTGAATTCATATGTGGATCGGTTCAACCAATTGAATAATGAATGTGAATTAAAATGGAATATCTTCGAGACGAATCTCTTCTTCGCCCATTCCCTTATCAACGATCTGTTCGTTCATAGGGACACTGGATGAAGATGAAGGCGCACCCCCTGTGGCCGGAGCAGATCCTGCTCGGTCGAGCATGATCATGTTTTCTGCCACAATTTCTGTGCGTTGTTTTTTCGTTCCGTCTTGTGCTTCCCAATCTCGTGTTTGCAAACGGCCTTCAACGTAGATCTTTTTTCCCTTCGTTAAATACTGGCTGCAAATCTCTGCCAATTTTCCCCAGGCCACGATGGAATGATATTCCACGCGTTCCTGTTTTTTCCCTTGCGGGTCCGTCCATTGTGAGGACGTTGCGACTGCAAAGTTGGAAACCATCTGCCCGCTCGGCGTTGTGCGAGTTTCTGGATCTCGGGTGAGGTTCCCGATGATCATGGCACGGTTGAGATTCATAGGTTAGGCGTTGTCTTGAAGAGCGGTGTCAATTTTCTTTTCAAGTTCCTCTGGTGACAATTCTTTTTCTGCGGCAACAACAGTCTCATCTTTTTCGCCTTCAAGTGCAGCGACGCCGGACTTAATTTCTGCCTTTCGTTCATCTGACTTTCCACGACGACCGCGATCATCAGACGTTTCCTTTGCGTCCAAATTCACCTCTGTGAATTGAACGAGATCAAACTTGTCACCACCTGCTTCATCGGCGCGCAAAATCAAATGGCGCAACACTTCCGGTGAGATACGCAAGGCTTCATCAATCTTGTTGACGATAGAACCATCGCCGCTCCAACGAACCAAGATGTAATGACCGTGACGGACCGCTTTAATTGGGTACGCGAATCGGAACTTTCCAAGGCGCGTGGTGGACTCGATCGTCCCTCCGTACTTATCAAAAATTGCTTTGACATTTGCCTCGATACCGCTCAGGTCCTCGTCAGTAAATGTCGCAGGAATAATATACAACAACTCGTACTGTGTATTCATGTGAATTTCACAGGATGTGCCCACCGACCGCTGGTCGAAGGACAAAGGTGAACGTACTCACCTTTTGGCCACCCATGATCAATAATTAGTGGGTAAAACATACCTGAAATGAGGAAATCCGTCAACTCTCTGAGGTTCAAAGCTGCCTAAAACGCGAAAAACGCCTCATGGAGTAACCACGAAAGCGTTTTCGAAAGTTGGGTTGCGGGAATCCCGCAGGGGAGTTAGTGCTACGGCGTATGCGTGACGATATCGTAGCCCTTCTAGACTAGACGGGCGGAGGCAGACAGGAAACGCCGATGGCCTCCGTCAGCTCTTTCCGAAGATCGTCCTGTACGAGCGAGAGTTCCAGCCTGTTGTCCGCCAGCTGTCGCTCGACTTCGGTCAATCGCTCTGTTGCCGCAACAAGATTCATCTGAAGGGGCGCCAGCTGACTGAGATCGATGTCAACGTCTGCCACCTGTCGCTCGAGTTGAGCGCAAGATGCTACCAAATTCTTCAGTTCAGTCTGCAGAGGCTGCTGCTCTGCCAACAGCGTGTTCGCTCGAGCATAGAGACGAGCACACTCGGTCTTTGACCGCTGAAACGCTTCACGTTCCTGAGCAACCGATCCTTGAACTTCACGAAGCGCATCCTGTGCAGACGACAGGTCTGCGATCAATGCAGCATTCTGCGACTCGAGTTGCTCTACTCGGGATTGCAGCCCATCGATCTCCTTCCGTTGATCGGTGAAAATGCGCTCGCGATTCCCAGGATCGTTTAGCGCAGCCTGAACGGCCGCAGCCTTCTCCGTCTCGAACTGCTCTTGCTGTCGCTTGAGCTCGGCATTGTATTTGCGCTGAAGCTCTTCGGTCTCACGAGCCTGTTCTGCAGCAGCCTTCGTGGCTGACTGCTTCAGGCTTTTGATCTGTGCTTCCGAATCCTTCTTCAGCTCCGCATAGTCTTCATCCGACTTCTCTTGTGCGTCGGTCTGCGCCTTGCGCTGCCACACGAGTTGCGTCCCCCTGTGCCAAGCCAGAACGATGAACGCAACCAGGAACATGACCATGGCAGAGATAAGAACCAGCACCGCCGCCGGAGTCTTCTCGACTTCAACCGTGACGATCTTCGGAGTCGGCTCCGGAGCAGCGATTGCCACCGGCTGCTTCACTACAGGCTCCTGAACAACAGGAGGGGCATGCGCCTCAGCCGACGTATCCAGCGACAACCCGAGAAGCTCGAGCGCCGGCAACACACACGACACGGTTGCGACAGAAGGACAGGCCTCGAGAATCTCGACAGCGTGTCGCTCCTGCTCGAACGTCGGATGATGCTTGCCAACGTTGATACGCAACGTGGAGCCGGGCACGATGTACGTGTACCGGTTCTTTTCGTCACAGCCATTCCACACCGTTTCGATCTTACGTGTCTCGGGCGAAGTAATCCCAGGAGACATCTGGAAACGCCCGTTCTTCTTGCACAGCGCCAGCGTCGTCGTCGGATTTTCTCGGCGGATATCGAACGGCGTGACGCCGAAGCGCTTTGCAAACGCCTCGGTATTGAGATTCACGCCATGAGCAATGCGGACATCTTTGATCGTCTCATCGCCACTCTCGGCAACGAAGTAGTCCTTGTTCTCGACTGGCCTGTTCGGATTTTGCCCGAACGCCGCCTGAGGCACCAACAGGAGCCCCAAGAGGAACAACGAAGCGACGCGAAGCGGTGATGCACGTGACATACCGCCCTCCTTTGCATGTTCGGACGAGTGAAATGTGCCCTTAACTCAGCAAAAATGCCGATATCAAGGGTCCCGATCTGGGACGCATTCATTCAACATAAAATCGCCTCCCCTGTCAAGGATTAAAGCAATCGGATAGAATGGGTTTATGTCCAATTTTTGCATCTTCGGAACCCACCCGCGACTCAGCCTTGCCGAGCTTCGTGCCCTCAAACCACACATTCAAGCTCCTCGCTGTATCAGCCAAGCAGCTATTTTCGATGACCCCAAATGGGATGGAGCGACAATGATGAATCAACTCGGTGGAACCGCAAAGCTCGGTGTGATCATCGGGGAACTTCCAACTTCAGAAGTCACCGCGGAGCGCATCGTCGAACTGGTCAGTGACCGAATCCCAGATCATTCCATTGATTTTGGCTGGACCGTCTACGGAAGTTCTCGCGCCTCCACACTCAAACTCGAACGACTTGCACTCTCCATCAAAAAAGCGTTCAAGACGCGCGGCACGTCTTCCCGTTGGGTCACCGGAAAAGAGTCTAACGCACTCTCCCCTGCTGCAGTCGCAAAATTAAAACTAACTACAGAAGGACTTGATCTCAATTTGTTTATTGACGGCACACAAGCATGGCTTGGGCTGACCACACACGTTCAAGATGCAGATACTTGGGGACTTCGAGATTTCGGAAGACCAGCACGCGATGAACGGGTTGGCATGTTGCCACCAAAACTCGCCCGCATGATGGTCAACCTGGCACATCCAACAACAGCGGACACAATCATGGATCCGTTTTGTGGTGGTGGAACGGTTATCATGGAAGCAATGGTCACCGTTGATGCCAAGCGATTTATCGCAAGCGATTCTGATCCAATTCAAGTTGCAAATACCAAAGAAAATTTAACGTGGTGCACACAAAAATATCTTTTTCCTGCTGAACGCCTCATGCGCCTTACAACTATGATTGCTGATGCGCGACATTTAGAAAAAGAGGTTGTTGGAACGATTGATTGTGTTGTAACGGAAGGATACCTCGGCCCATTACTGAGCGGACAAGAAACAATGGAAACGCTTGAAAAAAATGTTCGCATGCTTTCAACGTTGTGGCTCGATACGTTGCGCAACATCAAGCCTCTTCTCAATACCGGAGCGCGATTGGTCGTTGTGTGGCCAGCGTTCAAAAGCTCACACGGAACAGCTCGCGTTGAATTAGATGCTGAAGTTGAACAGCTTGGATATACCGTTAAAAATCCGCTTCAAGATTGGGATGCAACGAATGGCCCGCTCCTGTACATGCGCCCAGAACAACGAGTCATGCGTCGCATCGTTGTATTAGAAAAGAAATAGCTTAAAGACAGGATTTTCGTCCAGGATCTTCACCAAGACCCTGGACTTTTTCGTAAAATCTGGTATGTTCAATCTGCTCATTCACAACCCATCGGGAGGGCGGAATGGACTCTCGTCCGAAACAGGTGCCCGATACGTATCAACGTAGCGCATTGGATATTTTTATTCCCGCAGGTCAGATCGTCGAGCCCGAAGACAATACGGTCTACATCGTCCGGCGAGGACATCTGCGAGTTGAAGCGGACGTCCCGACATCACAGGGCTTTATCACTATGGACCTCGGCTCCATCGAAACTGGCGATACGATTTTCGATGAGAACCTTTTGTCGACTCGGCTCCACAGCACGTGCGGGGTTCGCTACCGAGCAGAAGGTCTTGTTGTCCTGCTGCCTCTTACGCGTGAAATGCTTGCGCGTAAACCCGAATCTCTGCAACCAACCCTCCTTTCGTTCGTTCGAGCGTTTGCGCGTCAACGCCACAAGCTCCACGAGCTAGCGGCTCATCTCTCGCAACGAATGCACGACGCAGAATCACAACTCCGTGAAGTGACCAACTCCGGTCGCATCCAAAATCTCGAGCGCGAAAATCAACGCCTGCGAGATGAGCTACGCGCCGTGCGCACGACCGCGGACAAGGAGCGAGAACGGCACGCGCAAGCATTGCAACTCGCTCATCGCGCCCAAAAGCGTGCCGAACAATCAGCGATCGAGTCACGCAAGGCGCACGCAGACATTTCGCAGGAATTTCTCGCCCGTTCGAATGAGGAAAAAGCGCAATCTGCAAACATATTCGACCTGATTCAAGGAATCCTTCATGCATCCGGCATTCCGCCCATGAAGCCCCTTGATCTGGTTGCTTTCATCTCACAATACAGCGCCCCGAAAAAGCCGTTTCGTATTCCGGCGCCCGAACGATCAGCCACCGTTCCGACGAGTCATACGTCCGGACGGTTCCCGACGCTCATCCCCTCTGGAGGAGGCGTTCCACCCCCGTCGCTCGAAGACATCACGCTTGATCTCGACGATGACGATGGACCGCGCACCAAAGAATTCGAGCTACCCCCGAATCGATCAACGTAATCTCTTCGTTCTAAAAAAGCCCCGACACCTGCTTGTGTCGGGGTTCTTTATATTCATCTTAGACCTCTGGAAAAATCTGCTTTCC
>CAZNPI010000045.1:0-6649 GCA_964575015.1 uncultured Gammaproteobacteria bacterium | reverse complement strand
GTCCCTGCTCAATTTCAATCTTCTCATGCTTCCCTGCACGACGATACCAATCATTGATCGCTGCTCGTAACGCCTTATCACCCAGCACAGAGCAATGAATTTTGCGCGCTGGTAACCCACCGAGTCGCTCCATAATATTCTGTGGCTTCACCTTCCGTGCTTCTTCCAATGTCATCCCACCATTCTCCGTAATCATGACAGACATCATTGAAGTCGATGCAATTGCTGACCCACACCCAAATGTTTTCCATTTCAGATCTGTAATGCGCTCAGTTTCAGGATCAACCTTAATCCAGATTTTCATTGCATCTCCGCATGCCGGAGAACCAACCATGCCCATTGCGGCATCCGCATACGCAGCCTCATCTTCCATGAAATTTTTAGGATGAAAAAAATGCTCTTTCACCATGTCAGAATAGAACCATCCTTTATTCGTCGATGGTCCAGCGCCAAGCACGTCACCATTCCGCGCTTCATCCGTTGCTATTGTGATAATTGGATTTTGATCTGGCATACAGTTAGGAAAAATATTGCATGTCGAAATTCACCGGACTCATGTGTCGTAACTTCTCAACAACACCAGGCATCACTTCAATCACTCGTTCAATATCTTCAGCCGTCGTTCGCTTGCCCAACGTGAATCGAATCGAGCCATGCGCTCCTTCATAAGACAAACCGGTCGCGAGAATGACGTGCGAAGGATCAAGTGAAGCTGACGCACAGGCTGAACCTGTAGAAACGTAGATACCTTCAGCATCAAGATACAAGACAGCAGCCTCACCTTCGATGTCGATGAAAGAGATGTTGGCATTATTCGGCAATCGTTTTGTCGGATGACCATTTAATCGCGTCTTCGGAATTGTGAGGAGCCCTTCAATCAATCGATCGCGAAGCTTTGTAAGTCGCACATTCTCTGTTTCTTTTTCTGCTTGTGACAAGGTGAGAGCTGTTGCGAATCCAATAATTCCCGGCACATTTTCTGTTCCTGATCGGAGGTTTTGTTCCTGGCCTCCACCAAAAATCATCGGGGTGATCTTCACACCACGACGGATATATAACATACCGATCCCTTTTGGTCCGTAGATTTTTGAACTGTTGATAGTCATCAAATCAAGATGTGTTTGCTGCACATCCAAATCCAACGCTCCACCAGCCTGACAGGCATCAGAATGAAAATATGGAAACGCAGTCGTATGTTCTTTTCGCCATTTCAACAGTGCGCGACCAATATCTGCAATCGGCTGAATCGTTCCGATCTCGTTATTGGCCATCATCACAGAAACAAGAATAGTGTCCGGGCGTAACGCCTCTTCAACAGATTTCACAGACACGATGCCATCACGATCAACCGGCAAAATCGTCAATTCGATCTCCCCTGCTTTCTGATAGTACATCAATGTTTCCAACACGGAGTGATGTTCAATTGCTGTGGTAATAACATGCTTGCCCGTTGCGACATGCGCTCGAATCGTTCCCAGAAGCGCGAGGTTGTTTGATTCTGTTCCACCTGATGTAAAAATAATTTCTGCATCACGTGCATTCAGCTGTGTTGCAATTACCGTTCGTGCTTCTATCACCGCTTCTTTCGAACGCAGCCCTGGAGTATGAAACGACGATGGGTTTGCGTAGATATCAGAAAAATACGGAAGCATTGCCTCGAGGACCCGAGGGTCAACATACGTTGTTGCGGCGTGATCAAGATAGATGTCTTTCATATTGTTATTCCATGAGTGCAGCTAATGTTGTTTGTTGAAGCGATGTTCGAATAGTTCGTTGCAATGCATCGAGCATGCGCTTCGATGAACACTTTCCTTGAACCGGACACAAGGCGCCTTTGCTCTGACAATCAACGAGCTCAAGCGGACCTTCAATGGCGGTCAAAATATCTTCCATTGAAATCTCGCGCGCGGGACGGGTCAGACGATATCCGCCTGCAGGACCCTGCTTGCCTTCAATGAGCTTTGCTTTTTTCAAGGACGCCGCCACTTCTTCCAAATAGCCTTGAGACAGGTGCATCTCATCGGCTACATACTGCAAACTCAAAAATTCATCGCGGTTTGCGCGAGCTAACATGCTCATAAATACGAGCGCTCCGTGATCTCGGGCTGACACATGAAAGAGTCCAGACATATCTCCTAGTTGCTTACTAGGAAATTAACCTATTCGAACCATTTCGTCAAGGAGGTAACTGAGATACACTGTAGCCAACTATGACCTTCTCTCGCGGAGTTCTTTCAGTATCCATCCTTGTGCTTAGCACGTTTGGGGCGGGTTGCTTCGTACCACCTCAAAGCCAACGAGTTGCAGAACCGCTCATCCAAACAGCAAACCCAGATGTAATCGCCCCTCAAAACGGATTCGGTACGCTTCCTGCAATTCCAAGCTTAACCGGGCAACCAACGATAACATTTGCACAACCGCTTCCAACCCTCCCAACAAAAATAACCGTAATTCGTCTACGATCAGGTAATCCAAGCGAAACAGAACTCCGCAATCTCGCTGCAGCCATTCATCTTCCCGGAGGGATTATTGGCAACCGAACATTTGGAAAAGAAACCCTTCTCCAGTGGACAGATGACCAACGGATAAGCTGGTCCTATCGAGCATCTCAACAACTGTTAGATTTCTCATTTGAGACAGCACCCTCTGCGCCGTATACAACATTTCAACTTCCGACAAATGACAACATCATTCAAACCGCAGACGCGTTCTTAACCAATCATGGAATTCAGTTACAGCGATATCGTAACGGTCTTGTTGAACCCGATTGGAACCTTTGGTGGATTAAGGGGAAAGAGCAGCAGCGCTGTATGGACAACTCAACGCTCTATTCTGTTCGGGAAATTGCATCTTCCGCTTCACTGCTCAGCGGCTCTCCTCCAAGCTTACCATTTGCATCCTCAACAACGTGTACGGGCACAGAATTTCCAGCGCGCGTTGTTGTCCGATATCACGCGATGATGGATGAGCTCGATGTCGTGCAACCAACCGGAGAATATGTCCAAGGCGTGGAACTCATGGTAGACACACTACAAAACAATGTTATTTCAGGAAAAATTACGCTGATGGGCGATGCGGAACGCTCTGATTATACCGCCCTCAATGCCCAACAAGTTATTGCCGCACTACAAAAAGGCGGACTAACCGGCACCTCTGGCAATCTAACATTGCAAACATATTCGATCGTACTTCGCAAAATCAATCAATATCTCATTCCATCATTGAAAGCCACTGGCAGTCGAATAACAGCAAGTGGTGCACTTGAACCAATTCAACTTGTTGTTCCGCTCCTCTCACGATAATCTACCGCCATATGCAACTCCCATCTCATCTTCAGCATTTTCCTAAACCAACCCTGCTCGTTCTCGCAGACAATGTAGATGCAACATTTCATCTTCTACACGACGACCAACTCACAGATCTTGAAAAGATTTCGGAACCGCGCGAGCGAAAACAGGACTCCGAAGGCTCATATGCTGCGTCAGGCAATTCCCGTGTTGGGAGTCCGGAGAGTGACATTGATGACGGACCACGAGAGCACAAGTTTGCCGGCAGAATCAAAGATGAAATTGTGAAACTTTCAGCTGCACACGATATCCATGCGATTCATCTCATCATGCCACCGAAGATTGAACATGCACTCTCAACAGTCATTCCGAATAACCTCTTAGAAAAACTTGGTCAACGGCTCCATCTAGACCTCATGTATTCAACTCCGCTGGATGCCGTCGAACGATTACTTGCGGACTAAAACGATCACGTTCATACAATCCTCAGGCTGAACCTGAGGATTTTTGATAAAAAAAGGGCTTGGCGGAAGTTTCCGACAAGCCAGGTATATTGAATCAAGCAGCCCCTCAGCTACCAGTACGCGAAAGGGGGCCGGTGCTACGGATCAAAAAGAGTGCACTAACGTAATCCTTTCTCGTAAGAATGCAGACATTCACGCCACCCTGAGGCGAAGGCCCCATCGGAATCAGCACTTCCTCACCGTACATCTGAACGATGTGTGGCAGATCAGCGTAAGAACCCAAGACCTCCAACGTACGCGGCCTCACGATCCCTGCAGCATCACGCGACTCTTGATCGTTGCGGATTTCGAATCGTCGAACCGTGTGCCCGGCACCCTCGAAGTACCGATTTGACCGAGCGAAGAGCAATCGCTCCCCACTCCGAAGATCGTCGGACAACCCGTCGACCACGAGCAGGGCTCGCTCTCCGAAGATCAGGTCCATGGACCCATCGTTCATTCGGATGACGTCATCGGCGAAATAGAGCGCTGCATCACTCACCTCGCCACGAACAGAGAGGCTCTCCCCCAGCTCGATCGCAAGTACTGCGACATCGTTCGAATGCGTATACACTCGCACTGCCATGATGGCCTCCTCTAAGCAATCTGAAACTGCGCCAAACCTGACTAGACACTTATACCGGAAAATCCGGTTTTCGTCAATACTCTATGGTCATCCTAATCTTCATGCCGTTGTCCACGTTCAGCCTTTTTCCGGCCATGGGCCGTTTTTTCATTCAGCCTTCGTTGTTCTGAGCCCCTCGTTGGCTTTGTTGCTTTTCGTTCTTTCTCAATGAAAAGCGCCTTTGCAACCAACACATTCAATTCCTCAGTCACCTGCTGACGGTTTCGTAATTGCGAGCGCTGGGTACTACAGCTCATCACAACCTCATCATTTGCATTCACACGCTTTCCAAAAAAAGTCCGTATCCTCATCTTTTCCTCATCGGAAAAACAGGATGATGCTCCAACGTTCCATCGAAGAACTGCTTTACTATTTGATGTATTCACGCCTTGCCCACCCGGGCCTCCGGATGATGCAAAACTAAATTGAAGCTCCTCTTCCGGAATAATCATCCGAGATTCAAACGGATTTTCAAAAGACATATCTCACAAAGT
This sequence comes from uncultured Gammaproteobacteria bacterium, assembly GCA_964575015.1. Taxonomy (GTDB): domain Bacteria; phylum Patescibacteriota; class Patescibacteriia; order 2-12-FULL-60-25; family 2-12-FULL-60-25; genus JAGOQX01. The sequence continues at coordinate 1,740 of CAZNPI010000045.1, read as the reverse complement.
ATATGTGAGAACACTATGAACAGCAATCATATTTTTCCGCGTAACTTTTTCAAAACCATTAAATCATTCGCAACACCTTCCGGATCTGTTTCTAAAATGAACGTAAAATCTTTGTTGAACTGTTCATACTCCACAAGCGCTTTAAACCCCTTCATCCCAATAAACCCAGCACCTAGATGCTCATGACGATCTTTATGCCCTCCAAGCTCTATCTTGGAATCATTACAATGACTCATTTTCAATCGAGACAATCCAATCAGCCCATCAAATGTTCCGAACGTTTCCTCGACCGCTTTTTTCGTTCGCAAATCATGCCCAGATGCAAAGGCATGCGCCGTATCAAAACAGATTCCCAGCTCTGGGTGATCGACTCCCGCAAGAAGCTCTGCAAGCTCTTCGAACGTATCACCAATCACCATGCCAGCCCCGGCAGACATTTCAATCAATAATTTCGTCGTCCCTTTATAGCCATCGTACACCTTTCGAATTCCATCAATGCAATGTTTCATCGCTTCTTTCTCCCCAACATCTCGTGCACTCCCCGGATGAAACATGACGTAGGCAGCATCGATCAATGTGCCACGATCAAGTTCTTCACGAATGACTCGAATAGAACTTTTACGAATGCGCTCATCACCGGATGCAAAATTAATATAATACGGGGAATGAATGACCCATTGAGAAAGATGGTGCTCTTCGCAGTTCGAACGAAACTCCTTCACAATGGCTGGTGTTAATACGGGTGCGGGTCCTCCCTGTGGCGACCGGCTAAACATTTGAAACACCTCACAGCCAATTTTTGCCGCGTTCAATGGAGCGTGTTGAATACCGCCTGCGATGGAAACATGAGCACCGAATTTCATACTGATAAAAGGGTAACACGCATACAAAAAACCGCCCACTTGGGCGGTTTTATCCTTTCTCAATTAGGAGATTGCCTTTTCTTTCAATAGCTCCAACGCTTTTCGGTTCTTCATCTGAACGGTCATGTAGTTATGATATTCCGGTGAAATAACACGATCACGCGTCTCTGTATCCTCTTCTTTCAATGAATCCAAAATCTTGTCCCGCTCCGCATCCACCTCTTCATCTGAAACTTCAATGTGTTCACGCTCAACTACTGCGCGGATAATCATGGCCGTCTTGATTCGTTCAATAGCTCGCTTCACAAAATCTAATTGCAAGTCATCCATGGTCTTTTTAATGCTTGCAAGATAATCGTTCAAATTCATGCCCTGCTCTTCAATCGAATGCTGAAGCTCGGCAATCATACGTCGGACCTCTTCATTCATCAATAAATCAGGGATTTCTGTAAATTTGGAACCAGCAACGAGTTTTTCCAACAACTGAATTTCAGCAGACTCATCTGATCGCTTATCTTCTTCGCTCTGCAAATTCGTGCGCAATAATTCACGAAGCTTTTCAATAGACTCCAAACCAAGACCCGTCGCAAATGCTTCATTCACCTCAGGAAGCTGCAATTCAAAAACGTCCTTTGCAGTTGCAACGAATTCAACAACAAAGCCCGCCAACATTTTATTGTAGTGATCCTTTGGAAATTCAAGCTCAAATGTTCGGACATCACCTTTCTTGATACCAACTAACTTATCAGCAAACCCAGGAATATATTGCTCCTCATTTAAGAAGACACGATAATCGCGGCTCACGCCACCCTCAACAACCACATGATCTTTCTTAATTTCCAAGTCAATCACAACCATATCCACCTTGGTTACCGCA
>CAZNPI010000044.1:6329-6739 GCA_964575015.1 uncultured Gammaproteobacteria bacterium | reverse complement strand
GTTCGACTCCCTCTCAGTCCACCAGACAAACCCACCTCCGAATAGAGGTGGGTTTGCTTTTATGTTACGCAACATGAGTCATGGGCCACGTGTCTATGGCATCTAATGATTCTTTCAGATTTTATATGTAAGTCCGTTCCAATTCCTTCTGGTATTGATAAGAATGTTTCACGTGAAACATCGGATCTGAATTCTGTTTAGATTATTGTTTAGTAACTATGTTTCACGTGAAACATAGTAGGTATCTTGTTCTGTATAGATGGTGCTATGGAAGATTGGTTGGCCCCTGAGGGTTATGGCGGCTTAGTTTTGAGTATCGTATGTATAGGGTGTAGATGCATCAAGAGAGCATTCTACAAGAATGTTTCACGTGAAACATTGTGAAACGTTTCAGAACGTAATTCGGTATT
>CAZNPI010000044.1:0-6319 GCA_964575015.1 uncultured Gammaproteobacteria bacterium | reverse complement strand
TGTTGGATCTATCTATGGCAAATGATGTTGTTAGACCATATGTTTCACGTGAAACATGTATGAATGTTTTATGTTTACAATTGTGAATCGGTAGGAAAGTCCTTGGTTCGGGCGGATGAGTAGGTTTTTTGTAGAAAATGAAGGCGATGCTGCATAAATTTCCATCAAATTGTCAAAATAATCATATGACTAGTTCAAATATTCTATATAGCCGCTCTTTTATGCGGTCTTCAAGATCCTGATTCTGTTGATCGGATTGTTAGGGATCTGTTACTTGGTTTGGTCTAGCGCTAGATATGTTTCACGTGAAACATATCTATTTCGACGTTTGTCATTATCGGTCTGGTAATATTTAATTCTTTCGGCTTTAGAGATTCGACGGTCGGGTTGAGCGTTAAATATCCGTTCAAGTAAAATTTAGCTTATATCTTCTTTAATTTAGAAGAGAGGGCTTGTATTGGTAGGGTGATTAGAATGTTTCACGTGAAACATATGTCTGAAGATGAGCACCTGGAAAGAGTCAGGTCTATGTGGACAATATTTCATTTAAACCAATGTATTATTGAACTTATGGTGAATAAGTTGTGAATAATGTGTTATAATTAGCTTAATTGTTTTACGACGCATATACAATATCTCTTATTCATTTAGACCGGTTCTGCTGTTGCGGGTATACTTTATTAGGACAAAATAGTTTTATTGCATGGCTGGGTTATCCGGGTCTAATTATTTTTTGCGTTAACGTATAAAATTTCGGTGTCTTTCTGGTGTTTTATGTATAAATTTTCGTTCCTTTGAATTTTTTTCAGTAAGATGAGTTCTAGTTCATGAAAATAATTTAAATCTCACCACGGGCATTTTAAGGGCATAAAAAAATCGAGACTGATCTTTAAAAAAGGCAAAAAAACAGCTATACTGTATGAATGGATTTCTTTGTTCGATTGAAAAAGATTGCAATCCTCGTTCTTTGTGTTGCATTACTGCTGCCACCTCAATTTGTTTTTGCAGCAAATAGTGCAAATTATATTTTAAATTTTGATTCAATAAATAGTGGAGGCGAAGATTTGAGCTCATCTACTAATTATCGAATCCGTGACACGTTCGGTGAACAGGGGTCTGGTGACAGCTCAAGTACAAATTTTCAAGCACAAGCAGGATATCGTGCAGGAGATACGTCAACTTCAACAGCCTTGCCCTATGTACCAAGCTGTGGAAATGGAATAACTGATGCAGGTGAGCAGTGTGATGCAGGGGGAAGTAATGGTGCTTGTCCTGCGACTTGTTCAGCTGGCTGTGTAATCAATTCTTGCGGTGGTGGTGTTCCTCCTCCGCCTCCAGTACCACCTCCTGTACAGAAGGCCCCAGTTATTTCAAATATTCAGGTGACTAATATCACCACTGCATCAGTGCATATCTCTTGGACGACGGATAAGTCAGCCAATTCAGAAGTAAGATTTGGATTAACGAATCAATATACAGGTGGAACGGTTTCAAATCCCGCGTTTGGATTAACGCATGATGTTGATCTTTTTGGCCTTTCACCGTTCACTACCTATCACTTCATCGTAAATTCAGTTGATACGTTTGGATTGGGTACGACTTCAGATGATCAGACTTTCATTACAAAAATCGTTGTTAATCCACCTCAGATTTCTAATGTCACTGTTACGCAGATCACGGATTCCTCTGCATTAGTTAGTTGGAAAACAGATGTTCCGGCAACTTCGATTGTAAAATTTGGATTGACGAATAAGTATGGCAGTGTGACAAGTGTTGGCGGTGTGACGTTGTCGCATGCGGTTGTATTATCGGGTTTGACTCAAAAAACGACCTATCATTTCTTGCCGCAATCAGCAGATGCGAATGGGCAATTTTCTGAATATTCAGCAGATGGAACGTTTACAACGTTGGTGGACCTTAAGGCGCCTGCAAATGTCTCAAATTTCACTGCAATTCCTGGTGATACAAAAGTGATGCTTTCTTGGGTTAATCCTGCGGATCCTGATTTAGCCGGCGTACGGATTAATCGTAAGCTTGGGGCGTATCCAACGGGTCCTGCTGATGGTATTCAGGTCTATTCTGGTCTGGGTCAGGCTGTGACTGATAACGGGCTTGTAAATGGAACAGCGTATTTTTATCGAGCTTTTGCATTTGATGGGAATGGAAATTTTGCGTCAGGCGCTCTTGCGACCGCTACACCCGCTGGAGTGAATCAGCCAATTCCTCCAGTTCCGCCACAAATTCCGCCTGTGCAGCCGCCACAGATTCTGCCAGGACAAGGTGGTGGGAATCTTCCTCCTGGTCAAGGTCAGGGAGTGAATGCCGTTGTATTAGGTGTTACATATTTTTCGTCAGGTGTGCAGCTTGAACCGGATGCAAATGGCATCATTGGTGTTTTGTCTGGTTCTCAGGTGGAAACACGGGTTCGTCCGAGTGTTGCGATAGATGAGGTTGTTCAGGCCTCGATGAGGATTGCGGGTTCAGTGTACGCATTAACACCGTCAGTTGATAATACCTATTATAGTGCTTCCTTTATTGCACCAGTTTCCGGAACGTATGAAGCAGTCTATACATTTGTCTTTAAAACACTGCCTACCACGGGTCTAAAAAATAACATTCTTTCGCAACCATCGGGAAAAGTTGTTGAAAGTGCATATGTTGGTCCTACCGAAAATGCATTGCCTGGTGCTACGGTCCAGCTGTATCAAAATAGTAATGGAGTTTGAATTCCATATGGTGCAATTCAGACAACGGATGCTGATGGATCCTATTCGTTCGTTGTTCCAAATGGAACGTTTTATGCAACGGCGCAAAAAGAAGGATTTAGAACCGTCACAACGCCTATCTGGAACGTGAATAATCACGTATTTCGTGAGACGATTTCATTAGTGCGACTTCCAGTTGTTGCTCCGATTCCACCGGAAGCTACAGCTGTTGAGATTGCCTCAATTATTGCTGCCAACACGGCGGAGCAGTTGGCATATAATGCAAAGGTTGCCCATGCATTTGTTGAAGATCCTCTTGTTCAGCAGATAAACGCGGTTACAGCACCAACGATTCTTGCAATGACGTTGGTGAACACGGCAGGAGGTATTTCTGTGTTTAATCTGTTAGCGTACCTTCAATATATTTTTACGCAGCCATTGTTGTTGTTTGGCCGACGGAAGCGACAACAATGGGGTGTTATTTACAATTCATTGACGAAACAGCCGATTGATTTAGCAATTGTTCGATTGCTAGATGCGAAAACAAAACAAGTTTTGCAGACTCGGGTAACGGATCGCTTTGGACGGTACTTCTTTTTTACAAAACAAGGAGAGTATCTCTTAGAGGTTGTAAAGCCTGGATATTCATTTCCTTCACTTTTTCTCAAGAGCGAAAAAGAAGATGCGGAATATCTTGATATTCATCACGGAGAGTTAGTGCGTCTTGATAAGGAGTCTCAGATTTTTGCGAATATTCCAGTTGATCCGATAGAAAAGGTAGAAACACCAAAGCGAATTTTGTTTACCGCATTTCTTCAGCGTGTTCGTCAGGCAGCTGCGTTTTCTGCTATTCCAATGGGTATGGTGATGGTGTGGATTACACCAAGTATTACAACGAGCGTCTTATTGTTGGTCCAGGTTGGTGTCTATATCTTGTTCCGTAAGATTGCAGTTCCGTTAAAGCCGAAGAGCTGGGGTGCTGCACGTGACGCCTATACGAAGAAGCCGATTTCAAATGTGATCGTTCGCATTTTTGATAAAAAGTTTAATAAATTATTAGAGACTCAGGTAACAGACAGACAGGGAAGATATGGATTTTTTGTGAAACGGAATGTGTATTACGTAAGTGCTGAAAAACAGGCGTATCAAAAATTCACATCGCCTGACATTGATCTTACCGCAAAGGAGGAGGCTATCGTTGATCAGAATATTGAGATGGAGAGGGTTATTTAGCTCATTCACAGGTTATCCACAGGATGTTAGATGAAGAGCTTGAACTGAAACAGTAAAACGTCGCTAATCTAAGCGACGTTTTTGTTCTGCTATAGTGGGTACATACCTTCTCGAAAGTCGTTCATCGAGAAAGGTTTCTGTGTGGACGTCGCAACGCCGTTTAACGACGGCAAAGTGGTTTGTTGCGAAGGCCTTCAGTACGTACCTCGCATGTCTATTTTTCTACGAAAGTTCGCGATCTTTATTTCAGTGGTGCTCTTATGCGCATCTTTTATCGTCTCCGGTCAGTCTTCTTTGGCGGCGACGGGCATAAATCGTCAGTTTACATATCAGGGTCGCTTGTTAGATAGTTCAGGGGTAGGTGTTACAGATGGAACGTACTCAATTAAGTTCTCAGTATACGATGGTTCGGGTACAAGAATCTGGACCGCTGCGGGAACAACTGGGGTTCCGACGGCTGTTTCAGTAAGTGTTTCAAATGGATTATTTAGTGTGAATCTTGGAGATGTGGCCGCTGGTCAGAATGCATTTGATATTTCTTGGTTTCAAGACACCCTATATTTAGGGGTGACCGTTGGAACGGATTCAGAAATGACTCCGCGAAAGCGCCTAGCATCTGTGCCGTATGCATTTGTTGCCGAGACATTGCAGGGTCAGTCTGCTTCGGCAGCAGTAGCCTCAACGGGAGGTACATTGTTTTCACTTACACAAACGGCCGCAGATGCTGCTAGTGCTGCTCGGTCAGCATTCATGGTTTCTACGTCTGGAACATCGAATACATTTGATTATTTGATTAAAGCATTTAATGGTGCCGATGTATTCACTGTTTCACGACAAGGAAATGTCGTTGTTGCTGGTACGCAACTGATATCCGGTATAGCAACATTTGCATCAAATCTGTTGCCATCCGTTGACAACACGAGCCTGCTTGGGTCTTCAGCTGCTCGATGGGCAGGGTTTGACGCTGTAAATGCGACATCGACGAATGCAACATCAACAAATTGGTTTGGATTTGCAACAGCATCCGGAACGACACTGAATGCGCTCACAGCCTATGTTTCTAGTTTAACATCCCCAAATGCAACAATTTCAGGCGGAACAATAAACGGAACTCCTATTGGAAGTACGGTGGCGTCTACGGCTATTTTTTCAAATGTTACATCTACGTATGCGACGTCAACGTATCTCGCATTTTCATCTGGGTCTGGTACAAATCTCACAATCGGAACGCATCTTGGCGTTGGTACGTCCACTCCATCAGAAGCTATTGATGTTGTTGGTAATGTAAAAAATACGCTTGTTGCAAATCAACTTTTTACCGTTGTCGGAACAGGAACGACGATGGTGACAGATCCAGTTGATATTCAGGTTGTTGGAAAATACGCCTACGTTTTGGGCGGCACCAGTAATTCATTGGATATATTTGATATTTCAGACAAAACACTTCCACAACATATAAGCACATTTGTTCTTTCAGATACTGTGTCGCAACGATTGGCAGTAGCAGGAAACTTTGTATATGTCATTGGTGATGCCGGGCTTAGCGTGATTGATGTTTCGAATCCGGCTGCACCAACTGAAAAGGGTGTGTTTGGGGCGATGCCTTCAAAGAACGATCTTGTGATTGGAGGAAAGTATGTGTATACGGTGAGCACGGTGGGTGATGCATTCCAAATTTACGATGTTTCAGATCCGACTCAGCCAGCGGCAACTGCAATTGTGAATACGGTTGGTGCGGCACCATCTGGTGTTGCGATTGATGGAAGATATGCGTATGTCATTAATGCCTCAACGACAGGCTCAAACCTTTCTAGCATTGATGTTAGCGATCCAGTGCATCCCGTCATCTTGAGTCAGATTGAAACTAGCCCTTCACCAACAGATATCGTTGTACAGGGTGGATATGCATATATCGCAAATGCATCAGCGGACACAATCCAGATCGTGAATGTAAAAAATCCAGCTTCATTGGGTGGTATAAAGACTATTTCATTGCCAGGATTGTCCAGTCCGTCTCGTCTTGCTCTTAGTGGTCGATATTTATATGCATCAGATCTTGGTTCAAATACACTAGCGATCATTGACGTTGCTAGCTCGACGAATCCCATCGTGATTTCAACAGCTACCGTTCTCGGCTCAAGCCCATTGGGTATTGCGACTGCTGGTCGTTATGCATTCGTTACAAATTCTGCAGACACTTCATTCTCCATCGTTGATCTTCATGGTGAAGAAACAAATGGGTTGATTGCGCATACCGCAGAATTGGGGAATTTACAAATTATGACAGACGCCTTCCTTGGTCGTAATTTGTCCGTAGGTGATTCAATCAATGTTGGATATGGAGGTATTTTGAGCCAGGGTGGATTTGCCATTGGTGGTAC
>CAZNPI010000043.1:0-6751 GCA_964575015.1 uncultured Gammaproteobacteria bacterium | reverse complement strand
AACCCGGGACCTCTGCTTTACGAAAGCATTGCTCTACCAACTGAGCTAAGCTGGCTTGATTGTAAATTCCTGGAGCGGGTAGGGGGAATCGAACCCCCATCTTAGGCTTGGGAAGCCCACATAATAACCACTATACGATACCCGCGTCAAACACCCGCGCTAGAATGTGCTGAGAGACTATCAAACAGTCGAGATATCTGCAAGATGTCGCTGTGTAAATATGGTATACTAGAGGCCTTGTCATTATGAAATGGTCATTCTCCGCGGGTCTGATGTCGTGCATTGCGTCCTTTTGTTTGCTGTATGCGCCAGTTGTGCTGGCCGCAGAATCTCCAATGCTTCACTTAGATGGTTCATTTGTTGGTCGATCTATGCAGATGGAGGTGATAGAAAAGCAATTAATGGTTCGTTGGGATGCGGATGGGATTCCTCCAAGTACGGTACAGGCATCTGTTGATGCAAGTGGTACGGCAATGGTTCGCATAGATGCGGTAGATGGCGCCACTTCAGGTTCATTTTCCTATGATGTTGGTTTACCGGCAAAAATTGCTACGTCGTCATGGGATGATATTCAGCTTGAGATACGCTCCGTTTCTGGAACATGGGATGTGGTACCTTCAACGATGAAGGCAGGTTGGCAGTTTGCATCTGTTTCTTCATCTTCCGTAGAAATTCGTCAGCGTGTTGTGCCACATGGGCTTCGTGTTGGCATGGCATCATGGTATCGTTACAAGAGTTGTCGTTGTGCGGCGTCTCCGGATTTTCCAAAAGGCACAGCGCTTCTTGTGGAGCGAGCAGATGATCCAACGCGATTTACTGTTGTGAAGGTAAACGATTTTGGTCCTGAGCGCGCATTTTTTCCGGAGCGTGCCATTGACTTGGACTACGAAGCGTTTAAAGAGATCGGAAATCCTCGCGGTGGAACATTAGCTGTTCGTGTAGAGCCTCTGTCGCCTTCAGATCCACGGTCTCGTCTTGCAGGGGAGAAACTCGGAGTTAAAAAGGTTGTGGCGAAGAAGATCGTGAAAAAGTAACGTTGCTCACATTCGAATCATGATTGATTTACAGAACATTTCAAAAGTATTTCCTCCGAATGTCCGCTGTCTGGATAATCTTTCGTTATCAATTAAGCCTGGAGAATTTGTGTCTATTGTGGGTCAAAGTGGTGCAGGAAAAACGACGTTAGCGAAATTATTGATCGCAGAAGAACGACCAACCAAAGGCAAAATTGTTATTGGTGGATGGGATATTACGAAGATCCGATCAAGTGAGATTCCGTTTCTTCGTCGTCAGATTGGGGTTGTGTTTCAAGACTTTAAACTCTTGCCAAGAAAAACGGTTGTTGAAAATGTGGCATTTGCTCTGGAGGTTGCTAGTGTTCCATCAAAGCGAATTAAGGAAATTGTTCCACAGGTCCTCCATATCGTCGGTCTCGAGGAGAAGCAGAAGCGATTTCCTGAGCAGTTATCCGGAGGTGAGCAGCAGCGTGTTGTGATTGCGAGGTCGCTTGTTCATCGACCAAAGATTTTGCTCGCAGATGAACCAACTGGAAATTTGGATACGATTAATACTCGTGAGATTATTGACCTGTTGTTAAAGATTAACGCATTTGGAACGACGATTGTTTTGGTCACCCATAACCGTGAAGTAGTAAATGCTCTGCGTCGACGTGTTATTACGTTGGCAGACGGCAAGATCTCTTCAGATCATGCAGAGGGTAAATATCTGCTTCCTTCCTAACCATGTCCTTTTTCGTTACTTCGTGGCGCATTCTGGTCTCTGCGTGGAAAAATTTCACGCGAAATATTTGGTTGGCACTTACCACCGTATTCGTGCTGGTCTTGGCGCTGACATCCGTAAACGTGCTCGTTGGCGTGAACGTGTTGCTTGGGAATGCGGTGCATGTATTAGAGGATAAAATTGATGTGTCAGTGTATTTTAAGCCACAAACACCTCAAGCGATTTTGGAGCAGGCAAAGTTTTTCATGAGTGGATTGCCGCAGGCGAGATCTGTCACACTGTTGTCTGCAGACCAGGCTTTAAAAGATTTTAAAGATAGACATGCTGGTGATCCGAAAATTCTTGCTGCCGTGAATGAACTGGATCAGAATCCATTGGGTGGAACGTTGGTGTTAAAAGCTCGTCAACCTTCAGACTATCCTTTTTTGATTCAGGCGCTACAAAATCCACAATTTGATTTTGCCATTGAATCCAAGAATTTTGATGATCATGCTGAAACGATTCGTCGCGTACAGGGAATTGGTGAGTCTGCACGTGCATTTGGTCTTGCGCTCATCGGTATTTTTGCCGTCTTTTCAATGCTCCTTGTGTTTAATACGATCCGTGTCGCAATTTATACTCAACGTGAAGAGATTGGTGTGATGCGTTTGGTTGGTGCTTCGAGCGCATACGTGCGAGTTCCGTTTGTGCTTGAAGGTGTTTTTCTTGCGCTGTTTGCGGTGGCGATTGCGGTTGGTGGAATATTCCTCATTGCAAATTATCTTGATCCACGACTAGCCGGTGTGTTTGATGATGTGAATCCCGGTTTATTGTCGTATGTTCAGTCTCATATCCTTCAAATCATTGGAATCGAGGGAGGGGCATTATCCGTTCTCGTTGGTATTTCTTCTTGGGCTGCAGCTGGAAAATATTTGAAACGATAAAAAAGAGGATGAAGAATCGAAACGATGGTACAATAGGTGTATGTCAGTAGCCTCTGAATTGACATGGTTGATTTTTGATCACGACGGATCCTATTTTGGTGAACTTCATACGCGTGGAGGCGCATTTGTTTCGGTTGTATTTTCTGATGCTGGAGAAAAACGAATGAGTGAGGAGTTGCGAGAGTGGCAAACACATGGCGTCATGCTGGTCCGTGAAGCGGTACAGATGCGAGCTGATGATGCGGCGTGCATTATGTATGAGGATCGCATTCCGCTTCGGAGCACAGGTTGTATGAGTGCGATTGCGAAATGGGCTGATCTTCATCGGATTCGATTGGTCTGTCTATCGCGTCATGCTGCTACGCTTTGGGAAAAGATGTTGACGTTACCGCTCACTGATCTCGAACGGTATTCACTGATTTCGGCCGCTTCTCGATTACCGGTTTCCGATATTCCTGGTTGGAGTGTAGCGTTGGATCAAGCCGTGCATGCTGTTGGTACGTTTACAAAGATGCCGGTCGCACACATTTGATATGCGGATGAAATCTGAAAAACCTCCTCAACTCATAGAACGTACAGCGGAATCTAAGATGTCGCCGGAACGTTCACAAATGTTTGGAGCTTTGCGAGAGGCTGCAAAACATATTCCGACTCTGGCCGCGTGTGTAGCGATAGGGACCGTCGTTGGTCCTGATCAAAAGGTGAAACCAATCAATGTTGAATCCGTCAAAGAGCCAACGGCATTTGAGGGGTTCGAGGCAATGGATATTGATCCTGTAGTGTTACAGGAATATTTTAGAATCATCCTTCCTGCACAATGGTTGGATCGCGCGCATTTGAGTCGCATTCAGATGAACCCGGAGCGATCATTCCTTGCGCTTCCAGGTCTGGAAGATAAGGTGAAGGTTGCTCAATGCCGTATTTTTTCTGATGGACGAGTTCCGCAGGTTGAAATTGTTCATGAAGAGTTTAAGGACTTAGATGGTGAGTACGCGTTACGTGAACTATTAACGACCGTTGCAATACATGAAGCAGTTCATGCGAACGATTGGAAAACGTCTAAAGACTTGCTACCAAAAGATGCGGCAAGGTTGCATGCATTAGTTCGTGCACTCCGTTCGGGTCCGCATAAACTTCATTTTGAAGAATCAGAAGGAATTATTCAAAAACCAGGACATTCTCATGAATCAATCGAAGAGCTGAAAGATACAGAGTATTTTGCTGAATTCATGCCAGCGGTTCTTCAGGTGCATTCTGGGTATCCGCAGATTGTAAAAACGCAAGAGGAATTTAAACAGTGTTTCGGTGCTTTTTTGGAGCAGATGAAGGGTGCTTCGCCGGAAAGCGCACGAGCGCATACGGATGCCGCATTGTGGTATCTTTCGAAGGTTGCACCGTCATTTGATCTGTTACGATCGTTGTCTGTCCAGGAGGCGGCAAGAGAAAAGGTGATCACGCGCTATCGATTGGCGCGCGCAAAGCGGTTTATTGAGTCTGTCCCAGATCCGTTGCTTCGAGATGCTCTAGATGCGCTCCTTCATTCCCATGAAGAGGCTGCGACGGATATTGCTCATCTGTCTGATATTTCAATTGATGAGCGCATTGAACGTGCAGGTCTTGGTCATCAGCCCCATGTAAAAGAGGCTGCTACCGCCTGGGAACGCATTGTGAAACATCTCCGCGCTATTCGTGAAGATGCGGTATGGGAACGAGAGACTGCGGAATCATTAACCAGTTTTTCAAAAAATCTTCACGTTTTTGTTGATCGGTATGATGAGGCGCTAGATCAGCTTTCTCCGGTCGAGCAAAAAAGAGTTCGTTCAATCTTGTTGCGCTCCTTGACCAACGCGCATTGATGGGTGTATATAATCGTCACTGAAAACATATGGATCATGAGAACGCCACATCTGAATCAACTGTCCAGGCAAAGGGAGCTACGCGCGCCGGCGTTTTGATATCAATCGTGAAGGGGATTTGCTCCGCGCAAGGTGTTGTGCAAACAGAGGATGTGCCATTAACAGAGCGACCATTTGCATTGCATACAGAGGATTTTAATGAGCTCGCAAAATCATTTATCACGCACGTACTCACGTTTTCACAGCAACAGCATGAAACGTATGAAGATGTTCGATTCACGCTCATCACAGACACGAAAGCAGAGGGCGTGTTGATTGGCCGTCATGTAGACACATTTCCAAACATCTATTCGAAATTTAACCCAGAAGGGTTTAATATCGAACGAACGATCGAGGGTCCGTGGATCGCGACCGTGCCGTTAGTATAATTTTTTCGCTTCCTCAATCAATTCAGCAATCATCTGAATCCCGCCTTCCCAAAAGGCGGGATTTGATAAATTGATGCCAAATGGTTTCACGAGTTCTGCGGGGGACACGGACCCGCCTTTTGAAAGCAGCTCTATGTATTCTTTCGTCATTTCGCTACCGCGCTCTTTATACACGTTGAACAGCGCGAGTGTTAGAAGTTCACCAAAGGCATATGAATAGACGTAAAATGGTGTATGAATGAAGTGGCTGATGTAGCTCCACCAAATGTCATAGTCGCTGGTGAGTGTGACGGACGTGCCAAACATTTCGAGTTGACGCTTGCGCCATAGCACACTAATCGCTTCACTTGAAAGCTCTCCCTGTTCGCGTGATGCAGCGTGGAGATCCCGTTCAAATAAGTACATCGAGGTTTGGCGATGAACGGTCGCGAATACGCTTTCAATTTTTTCCATGTACAACGCAAATTTTTCTTTGCGATCCGTGATTGTTTCTCGAAGTTGATCAAAGACGAGCATCTCGCCAAACACGCTCGCGGTTTCTGCGACCGTGAGCGGCATATCAAAATTCAGAAACGTTTGTTTACGCGCGAGTGATGCGTGGACGGCATGGCCAAGTTCATGTGCAAGGGTTTTTACATCTGTTAATCGTCCGGTGTAGTTCATGAACACGTATGGATGAAGATCCGGCGTGACGAACATGCAATAAGCGCCGCCGCGTTTACCGAGCTGTGGTTTCGCATCGATCCAATTTTTTTCGAAAAATGATCCTGCGATCTTTGCCATCTTTGGATCGAATTTTTTGAACGCATCAAGCACGATTGTTTTGGCATCGTCATATGAATACGTTACCGATGATTCTGCGACCGGTGCGTATCGATCATAGTCGTACACTGTTTTGACGCCAAGAACACGACGCTTGAATTCGTAAAAATCTTGAACAAGATGATAGCTCTTTGTAACGGCCGCTGTCATTGCATCCACCATTTCTTGGGTGATTTCATTATCAACATGTCGCTTCGCTTCAGGCGTAGGAAATTTGCGATAGCGATCATCCGTTTGTTTGTCTTGGAGCAGCGTATTTGTCACAAACGTTAAGCGATGGAGTTCTTCGCGTAATCCTTTGGTAAACCATTTTGCTGCTTCTTTGCGCTCTTCTCGTTTTGGCGAATGTAATAAATCAAGCAACCCGGACTCGGTTTTTATTCCCATCTTCGTTCCCTCCGGAAACTGAAATGCTTTATTCGAAAGCTCCTCGTCAAAGAGTCGAACGAAGGCGGAGCGTCCAGTCAATGATTTGTCATTCATGATCCGTTCTTCCGCTTCTGTGAGTCGGTGTTTTTTATTGATCCGTTGTTCTTCGAGGTAGTGTCGGTAGGGCTGTAAGGCCTCTGCGCGTTCACGGGTTTTGAGTTGTGTATCTGACATCTGCGCTAACTCAACTTCTAAGAAAACAAGTTTTTGAAAAATTTCCAATCCAGCTTTTTCCGTTTTTTGGAGAAGCGGTCCGTGCTCCGGATGTTTCATGTCAGCAGAAAACAACAGATACGCATATTGTTCTGGTTTGCAGGTTTGTTGCAAAATCGACTCGTATGTTGCGAGTGCCTCGGCTAATCGTTTCGGCATCAGCTTTGCAACTTTCCCGCGATAGGTCTTTGCAAAGAGATCTGCTTTCTTGGATTGCGTCTGCAACAATTGGTCTATTTTTGGATCTGTTGTTCCTTTGAATAGATCGGAGAGGTTCCAGGAAGGGAGGGATTTGGAAGGGGATTTTGGCATAGGTTGTGCCAGTTTACCTTATTTTGAA
>CAZNPI010000042.1:2451-6935 GCA_964575015.1 uncultured Gammaproteobacteria bacterium | reverse complement strand
GTACCGGACTTGAAATCCGGCGTAGCCGTAAGGTTACCGAGGGTTCGAATCCCTCTCTCTCCGCCACCAAAAAAGCTGCAGAAAGTTTCACGACGACTGCGGCTTTTTTGTATGGTTGAGCGGTGGATTAAACGCCGTTGCAAACAGAGTTTCAAGATTGATCGGAGCCGTCGAAACGTCGCGTTGACCACCGGTTGCCCATCCTTCGACTGCGCTCAGGACAGGCTCTTTCGACAGTTGCTGAGGCTCGAGCAGCTCGATCGTATCGCGTAGCGTTTCCGGAGCGAGATGGGCATAGCGAAGCGTCATGGTCAGCGTTGAATGGCCGAGCAAATCCTTGATTGCCTGCATGGATGCGCCTTTGGACGCGAGTTGCGATGCGAACGTATGACGTAGCGTGTGCCAGCCGATTGGCTCGATGTTCGCCCGTTTACAGGCTCGTTGAAGGAAGCAGAGCGACGGCCAGTAGATGAGACGTTTGCCAGCGCGGTGGAAGATGATGTCAGAGTCGCGATTGAGCGTCTTCAGCTTCTCGACCACGTCATTCGTGAGTGGCACGTATCGGATACGTCCATTCTTCGGAGTTCCGATGTGACCTCCGACATTCGCGCGGCGGATCGTGACGGTTCGTCGACTGAAGTCCACATCCTGCCATTCGAGAGCGGAGAGTTCCGAGAAGCGCAGACCGGTTCGCACGGCCGTGAAGACGAGGACGCGTTCCATATCACTCGCACATGCTTGGATGATTCGTTCGACTTCGTACTCCTCGAGAAAGCGAAACGCCGGAGGGGCAGCTTTGAGTTGGCGAAATCGTGGGATGGATTCGATGATCTGCCATTCGACAGCCGTCGTCAGACACTTACGAAGAACCGCGAGACGATTATTCACTGTCTTGTTGCAGTTGCCACGCTTCAGCTGCTCGCCTTTGTACGCCTCGATGTCCGCTGTCGTAATCTCATCGAGTTTTTGATGACCGAAGAACGGCACAAGACTCGCAGACAAGATGTATTTCTTTGAGCGACACTCGGACGGCTTGTTATTTACTTCAGCGTACGAGCTGAACCAACGTTCGGAGAATTCCGCGAATGTAGGTTTAGCTTCGACTTTCACGTAAGCGTTCAAGCTTCCATGAATCGAAAGCTCGTGACGCAAACAGACTTCGTACGCTTCCGCGCCGCCGCGAGTGTTTTGCGGGCTGCGTTTCCGATATCGCGTAAAGTTGAATCGGAAATCAACCCACCAAGAATTTCTGATCTTACGGACCGACATACGTCTCAAGAGCCTCGATCAGGTTTTTGGCCTGACGTTGGTCCTCGGGCGTCCGTTGATCCTCGATGAAGTTTTGCACGTCTTCGAGTTTGAATCGGATGCGCCGGCACACCCGATAGACCGGCAGAGCACGGCGCTCGATGAGGCGATACACCGTCATGCGAGAAACGCCAAGCATCTCCGCCAGACCATCGGTTGAGATCAACGCTCCGATTCCGGGAGGTGAGATGGTTTGGGTCATATTGGGTTGTGAATGAGCGACCGGTTGGCCGTGTTGAGCCTTGTTTGCAGGCTCTTGGGAAGGCATGTTGACCATAGCTTAGGTTAGAAAATTAATGAAGTATCAGCGCGTGAAACCGCTTACGAGCAGGATATTTCAGGACGTACCGGAAATACCCGAGTTATCCCCAGATGGGATGATTTTGCCAATGTGGGTGAATCCAGTTGAAGTAGTTCGTTTGCCCTGTTTGTACTCCGCGAGCGCTTTCAGGATCTTCGCTCCGCCCGCTGATCGGATCGGTTTTTGATTTGAATTTTTAACCGGCCCCGTAGGGATGTTTGTAGCTTCATCGGGTAGTGATGTAATAGCTGCTGGATTTTCTGGCACGTAGTTGTTGGGTATCGCCACAACTGGTTGCGGATTTTTTGAACACCAATCGAACCACTGGTTTTGAAGTTCGTCTTCCATAACAAGGAACTGGAGAACGGCCGGAGTGCCTCGCAGTTTCTTTTTGACGATTCCACGATCGACGAGAATTTTGATCCCGCTTGCCTGTTGGCCGCGTGACAGTCCAGTCTCTTTCGTAAATTCGACATTCGATTTGTAGATCCATCCATCAGGATCCTTACCTTTCCCGCGCCAGCCCATGAGGTCACACAAAATAACCGCCGCACTTCTGGAGGCGAGGAATGGTTCCAATTCCGGATAGTATTTGAGATATGAGCCGATCGATTCACCGAGCAGCACGCGTAGCGAAGAAAACTTCATGCTACCCACGATAACCAAAGCCATCCCAGAGTAGCGGGAGTTATCCCCAAGGGGCTGGAATAGATATAAATAGGCCCTACCGAAATAGGGTCAAAGTCTGATTATAGATTTCCTTATTCAAAGTTTTGGCGAAAAGTTTGAATATAAATTTTGTAGGCGGCTGGAATGTAAATTAAATCGGGAGTTAGTTTGCGTCTGGATGAGCAATGTAAACTATCTTTTAGCCCTGTATATTATTGGTAATTCCTGATAAGATGTCGTCATGCCTGAAAAATCTGTAAAGCAAGCCGAAATACCCGAGCTTTTAACGCTTCGTGAAGCGGCTGACATTTTGAAGTGTCATCCGAATACACTTCGGAATTGGGATCGAAGCGGAGTCCTAAAAGCAGTAAGAATCGGCACGCGGGAAGACCGACGGTATAAGAAGGACGATATTTTGAAACTCATCAAATGATATGACGAAGATCGAAGAACTTACCGCGAGAATCGTAGCGTTTCGTGACGCTCGCGATTGGAAGCAATTCCACAATCCCAAAGATGTCGCTCTCTCCTTGGTGCTTGAAGCCACCGAAGTGATGGAACATTTTCAATGGAAGAACTCCGAGGAGATGCAGAAGCATCTTACTGAGCATGGTGCAGAAGTGGGCGAAGAGCTTGCGGATGTTTTGTATTGGATTTTGCTCATGGGACACGATTTCAATATTGATGTTTTGGAAGCGCTAGAAAAAAAGATCTCAAAGAATGAGTCAAAGTACCCGGTCGAAAAAGCAAAGGGCGTTCATACCAAGTATACGGAGCTATAAATTATGATCATCTATCAATCCTCAAAAGAGTCGTTTATTGAAGAGGTTCGTGGAAACGTGATTGATCAGATTATCATCGATTTTTATTTTAAGGCGACAGGAAAAATGGTTGGGCAATCCGAGCAGGACTCTTGGAAGAAATCCATGCGATACATGCGTGATGTTCTTCGAGATGAAGAAATTCCTGCGGATGCCGGAGTTTCAATTGAGTATCAAATTCCACAAACATCAAAGCGCATTGATTTTATTTTGACTGGGCAATCGGGAGATAAGACCGATCATGCGATATTGATCGAGCTGAAACAGTGGTCGGAGGCACAGCTCTCAGATAAAGATGGAATCGTGATGACAGGATTTTTTGGTGAGGTTAGCCATCCGTCATATCAAGCGTGGTCATATGCTGCTCTTTTGCAGGGTTTTAATGAAACTGTTTATGAAGAGAATATCCAACTGAGACCGTGCGCATATTTGCACAATTATATTGAAGATAGCGTCATCAAAAATGATTTTTACGGAGAGTATCTTAAAAAGGCCCCTGTGTTTCTTGAGGGCGATTCTGAAAAGGAGAAGCTTCAGGCCTTCATCAAGCGTTTTGTGAAGTTTGGAGACAAGACGAAGGTCATGTACCGCATAGATAGTGGACGTATTAAACCGTCAAAAAGCCTCGCGGATAGTCTGGCTAAGATGCTTAAAGGGAATCAGGAATTCATCATGATTGATGACCAAAAGGTGGTATATGAAACGGCCTTATCTTTGGCCAAGAAAGCGTCTACCGATCTTAAAAATGTGTTAATCGTTGAAGGTGGACCCGGAACTGGAAAATCAGTGGTGGCAATCAACTTGCTCGTTTCCTTGACGAAGCTTGGATTGGTTACCCAATACGTTACGAAGAATGCGGCGCCACGAGCGGTGTACGAGTCGATGCTTACCGGAACATTGAGACGTACAGAGATTGGTAATCTCTTTTCTGGTTCGGGCTCATATATTGATCTTGGGAAGAACGCGTTTGATGCACTCGTTGTTGACGAGGCGCATCGGTTAAACGAGAAATCTGGAATGTTTAAAAACTTGGGCGAAAATCAGATAAAGGAAATTATTGAAGCATCCAAGTTCTCTGTATTCTTTATCGACGAAGATCAAAAGGTGACATGGCATGACATCGGCGAAAGTGAAGAAATCGTAAAATGGGCGGGCAAGTGTCAGGCGAACGTTCATAGGCTTTCTCTCGTTTCGCAGTTTAGGTGCAATGGTTCGGATGGATATCTTGCGTGGCTTGATGACGTCCTCCAAATTAGGGAGACCGCGAATAGCAAGCTTGATAACAAAGAGTACGATTTTCAGGTTGTTGATTCACCGGTTAAATTGAAAGAGCTCATTTTTGAAAAGAACAGGATAAAAAATAAAGCGAGGATCGTTGCTGGTTA
>CAZNPI010000042.1:0-2441 GCA_964575015.1 uncultured Gammaproteobacteria bacterium | reverse complement strand
AGAATAAGGCGCTCATGGATATCAGAATGCCTGAGTTCGGTTTCGGAATGCGTTGGAACTTGGCCAGTGATGGGAATCTTTGGATTCTTGCTCCTGAGTCTGTGAACGAAGTCGGGTGCATTCATACGTGCCAAGGGCTTGAGATGGATTATGTTGGAGTTATCGTCGGCCCTGACCTTATTGTTCGAGATGGCAAAGTCATTACGAACCCAGAGCGGCGCGCAAAAACTGATTCATCGCTGAAGGGCTACAAGAAATATTTCAAAGATGATCCTGAAGCTGCCGCGAAAAAAGCAGATGCAATTATTAAAAACACCTATAGAACCTTGATGACGCGCGGGATGAAGGGGTGTTATGTTTATTTTACGGATCAAGAGACTGCAGAATACTTTAAGGCAAGATCATTGTGCGAACGAAGCGCATAATATTTGCAACAAATATGACCGACCATGAATTCATAGAAAAACTTCTTGACGTTCCCGAAGAAAACCAGACGATTGAGTTTAAACGAATTGGCAGCAAGGGTGATATTGAAAAAATACTCGAAACGATTGTCGCCTTAACCAATACGGACGGCGGTCACATCGTGATTGGTATTTCTGACCCTGAAAAGGGCGGGAAGAAATACAGCGAACGTGTTTTTGGCATTCAGGAAAACAAAGACGCGTTTGACGCGATTGGACGCGAAATTCAAAAACTTGTGCCGCCATTATCTGGAATTTGGCCAGCTGCCTTATTAGAAGATAGAGACACGAATTTGACCGTTGCCATTATCACAGTCCCAAAAGCGCAGGATCATTTTCGTAGCTTCAATAATCATGTTTTTCTGCGTCAGCAAAAGAGTAATATCCTTTTGACTCCGCAGGAAATCATTACGTATGCTTACGCGAAGGGTTTTCAACGTGCCGATAACGAGCTCGTCGATGTTGATTTTCGTTTGTTGGATACGCCATTTTATCAAGCATGGAAAGAGAAGCGTGGCGTGGTCGGTGTTACCATCCAAGATGTCTTGGAGAAAACTGGACTGGCGAAGAAAAATGATCAGGGCATTATGCAGCCCACGCGTGCAGCTGTGTTGTCATTCGCCGAGTATCCAACAAATTTAATGGATACAAAATGCGCTATTCGTATTTTTCAATATGAGGGTAAAACCGAATCCTTCGGGAAAGTTCCTAATCTCGTTTCTGCGCCCGAGACGATTCATGGTCCGGCTGTGAAGCTTATTGCGGATGCGCAGGCACGTGTTCTCACGCTTTTGCGCTCAGGAATCGCCATGCCCGCATCTGGTTTCGTCACAAAGTATCAGCTCCCAGAACGCGCTGTTAAAGAAGCTATTACGAATGCGGTCATTCATCGTGACTATCACGCCAAACGCGACATCGAGATAAAAATATTTGAAGATCGAATAGAGATCGAGAGTCCCGGGCTTTTGCCGTTCAATATTACTCCTGCGAATATTGGTTTTGTTAGGTCTAATGGCTATCGCAACGATCTCCTGGTTAAGACGCTGCGTGAGTTTCCTAGCCCGCCTAACCTGGATCAGAATGAAGGCGTAAAGGCAATGCGCAGTGAAATGAAATCGCAAAATCTGTATCCGCCGATTTTTTGGACGTACCCAAATCTCAAAGATGCTATCTGCGTTATCTTATTGAATGAAAGTGCACCTTCTGAGTGGGAGAAGGTTAGTGATTTTCTTTTGAAGAACAAGTACATCGCGAATATCGAAGCACGACATGTGACTGGCGTTATTGATAAGGATGCAATGTCTAAAATGCTCAAACGATGGGTTGGTCAAGGGCTTCTAATCAAAATAGAGCCGCCCAGCGGATCACGTAAGAATGTTAAATATCGCCTCCCAAACCCGACTGAAAATCTTGATTTGTTCGCTAAGCCGTCAGCGAGTAAAAATTAACTGCCCAACTACAGCCAAAAAACGAGTAGTTTACTCGCTAAGCAGGATAAGTTTGAGATTTATAGACGGCTTAAGAGAGTCCTCGTTATCACCTGAATCGACATAGGTAAACAAGAATCCTCAAAAGTTAGGTTATTAACCTAAAAACCTAAACTTTGCGTGAATGGATGTCATTTTCAGCACTTCATTCACGTAATATTGAATAGCCAAAACCGCGTACGAAAACCCAAAAACCCAAAACCACAGTCTCGATTGGTTTATGCAGACGTGATAAGTTCAAGTTATGGATTTGAAAGCGCATTTTCCGCGAATCTACATGAACTTGCCACTTAGCATTCGTAAAGAGATCGTCGCAGTTTTGGATCCCGAAAGACCAATAACATGGGAAGTGGCTTACCAAGAAATCGAAAATGATACGCCAGTATCTGTAAGGATTTTACAGAAATTGTCCATGCTGGAATTAATCTAAGACTTTATGCCTACAACCGAAACCACCTACAAATGCAAAAAGTGCGGCGACGAGATTCCG
>CAZNPI010000041.1:1414-6996 GCA_964575015.1 uncultured Gammaproteobacteria bacterium | reverse complement strand
CACCGGGAAGCGTCCGCTGGATGCATGTTCGAGGGCGATCTCTTTATTCAGAGTGAGATCTTCGTTTCGGAAGATGATGAAAAGCGATTCTGCCTTGTGCGGAGTGAGCTCGTTTTCCCAGAGCCGCATCTGCCCGAGCCGCTCTTTGATGAGTTGCGTGAGCAGCTGTTGTTCGCTTGCGCTCAGGCGCTGCATTCGGGGCACGAGACGATCGTACGTCCGCTGGATGATTTCAGCGTCTGAATGCTCAGCCAGAGCTTTCATCGCCGATGTGTAGAGATTCGCGGACAAATAGTTCTCGTTCACGATGCCTAGCGCTGCCAGGCAGATCTGTGTCGGAAGCAGGCCATCCTCGATACAGGTGATGTTCGAGAATGCATCGGGTGGAATCTTTGAGGTCGAAAACTTGAATCGATCGAAGAGCAACACCGTTGCCTGCATCGTATCGAGCGACTTCTTCGCACCCATGAGGAACGGATAGACATCGAAGAAGTATTGGCGTTCGAAGTCTAGCCCCTCGAGAGGAACGGTCACCGAGAGGAGTGAAGCAAGTTCTGCAATTCGGTCGATGCGTGATGATGCAACATAGGGGATGCCGGCATCAGCATTCGCGCCATTCGTGCGCAGGATATTCTTTGAGGCAACGAATCTGGCTTGTTGAACCAGGACGCGACCATACTCTTGCGCAGCCTTGATGAGGGGGGCGAAAAATTGTGCTGATTTCATTCGCCATACGTCGTTCAACTTCATGGCCGGCGCGTTTGGTGTTTTTCGGAGCTGGGAGAGCTGTAGAGCGATGACCTGTTGCTTGAAAGCCTCAGCGGCTCGTGCCGGGGATCGGTAGACGAGCAAGATGCCGAGATTGACCAGGTGATCGACGATACGCGCAATTCCGTGTGTATCAGATTCGGTCGAAAGCACCTCTGAACGGGTAATGGCCACCTGTTCGAAGATTTTCCAGAGACCGTGTGAGACCACGAGCGCATATGGAGAATCGTTCCACACAGCCGTTCCAAGCATGGTTGTTTTCGATGGCGTTGCTCGAGACAGAAGCTCTGCCATGAATGAAGCAAATGGCGACTGATCGGACATATTCGACGAAGCAAGAATCATCGCAGAAGATGTTGTTTGCACCAGGTGCTCCTTGTGTAGATTGTCTAATGAGCCCAAAAGAAATGTGAATCTCTTTTCGGATCACTAAGCGAGTAGGTATAAAAGTGGCCCTACCAACGCAATGACTGCGCGTTGGTAGGGCCGAGGTGCTCTAGCCGAGGTCGAGCAACGGCTCGGCAGACGAGGTTTGATCCGGAGCGTTGCCGGTTTCGCTCCCGTTGTGCTTCATCAGGATTTCTTGCCGTGCCCGGACAGCATCCTCGAGGTTCAAGTCGAGGATCCGCTGATCTGCGAGAAAGCGTCGCAGCGGTTCGATGCAGAGATCTCGATCCAGTCCGATGCTATCGAAGAGATCCGGAGAAATGTCTCCCACGTCGTTCGGTCGATCGGCCATATCCCAGGCCGCGTACGCGAGGTGTTCTCGGAGCGTCATGCCACCGAGGTCCACCTCGAGGAGCTCTTGGTAGCACGGATTTCCACGCAGCTTCCTGGCGAATTGATAGAGCGCGATGCAGTGATCGCTATTCGTATCCATCATGCTCTGAAGCTCGTCCACCGGTTCGTCGTCCTCTTCCGATTCCGGCTCTTCCCCCATGCTCGCGACGAGCTCTGCGTCCTCTCGGATGTCGTCGTGAGGAATGGGGATGGCGGTTGAGAACGGGGCCTGCATGACCGGGAATGAGGTCGGCCCGTTGCATCCGAGAAGAATCCCCAGGAGAGTGACGTGCAACGTGTCGAGTCCCACGATGTCTGCCGCGGCGCGATCGAGATCGCCGCCAGCTTCGATGAGCTCTGCCTGACGTGCGATCGTCATGTTCGCATCCAGGACGGTCCGAGCTTCCACCGGATCTCGATAGGCATCGAGTACCTCATCGAGGGCCTTCGCAGCAACTTGCTGACTCAGGCCGAGCTTCTGCTCACCCCGCTGAAGCGCTGCGAGTGCCGCACTCGGATCACTTCTGATCGCGAGGCGGGTCTCGGAATCGTTATCGAGGAGCTTCTTGAAGACGGACTTCGGATCCGTCTCCAGTTGCATCAACATGATCGCATGATTGGGCATCAGGTGTCCTCCATGAGGCAGGGAATGACCTCGACGTGATCTTGAGAGCGATCCGGCTCCTCCATGTCGTCGATGGTCGGGACGATGGGGGAGTGTTCTTCGCGAGAACGCCCGGGCGGGTTGTACAGCAACCGCTTCGCGTCCTTGTCGGACTGCGCCTCGAGGAGCAGCACGGCCATGGCCCGGTACAGCTCCCGTCCCGCGTTCTCGGTCATGCAGAGCAGCATGGCGAGGAACTCCGCTGCCGGGTGATCCGGTCTGGCGGCGAGCGGGAGCTTGTTCGAGTGCGTGAGCTCGATGAGGAGCTTCGCGAGCTTGTTCGGTTTCGCCTCGGCGACGCGCCGGGCCGAGGCCGGGTGCATCACGCCAACGCAGCAGCTGAAGATCGCTGCGCAGTCGTGGGGGTCGATCAGCTCGATGAGCTCCGAGTTGTTCACCCGCGTGCACCACTCGCGAGCCTGCTTGTCTCGCGTATCGATGGTGTCGTTCGTGCTCGACTCCGGATCCGTGTCCTTGCGGACCTGGACCGCGAGCGAGGCGAGGAGCTCCGAGATGTTCAGTGCGGGGCGCTCGATCTTGGGCATGTGACTCAACCTTTCTCCGTGAAGAAGACCCAGAGGTCTCCGGGGGGTCCGTTGTTTTTCCCCGGAGTTCCGAGATCTTTGAGCTTACACCAGGGTGTGAGATGCGCACCCTCGGGAACCGTCATCGTGAGCTTGTCCGTTCCGTCCGCATATGCGACCGGAATGTTGATCAGAATCATTCCTCCGTTCCGCAGCGTTGCTGCTGAGACTTCGACGCGCATGTACAGATCTGCTCCGGGCCTAGGTGCGGCCGGTGCTGTCGGCAGTCGTTCTGCCATCACATGCATACCGGCGGCATCGCGGATGAAGAGATCTTGGATGGAGGAGACCGGACGGAATCCTCGATCGTGCGTTCTGCGCGCTTCCGGGTCAGACAGGATCTCGTACGCCGCGCACGCCTCCTTGAATTGCGAGGTGAGCTCGGGGTCGTTGCCTGTCCGATCCGGGTGGGTCTTCAGGGCGATCCGTTGAAAGGCCGCCTTGATCTGAGGTTGCGTTGCTGTGGAGCCAACGCCGAGGACCTCGTACGGTGATCTCATGCGTTCTCCCGTGGTTTTTTGGGTCAATGAGCGTTTTCTTGATTATCACGTCTTTTCTGTTTTGTCAATACAAAACCCCCGAAAACTGAGTTTTCGGGGGCATTGATGCCGGGGCTAACGATAAGCCGAATTTTGTTCCCCGGTTTTTACGCCGGTTCGATGATCATCTATCTGGGCCTTGATTTGCACCAAAGCTCGAGCGAGCTACCAGTTCCTTGGCATTGCTGCCGCAGATCTTGCTCTTGCGCTAGAGAGGGTTTACCACGAACGCGTGTTACCACGCGCCGAGAATAGTGGCAGAGATTGCTCCAGTTTACACCGGAGATGACCACATCTATTCACTTTTCACCTTTTACCGATATTGCTATCGATGAGTATTGTCTCTGTGGCACTTTCCCTAGGTTTACGACCAGACGTTAGGCACGTGACCCTCCGTTTGTTTCGCTATATCCTGGCCGTTGTTAACGGCTCTCATGACATTGGTTTTGACACCAACAAGTGTTCGGACTTTCCTCCCCGGTGAACACCGGGGCGATCATCTGTGTAACCCAAGCAGCGGAATCTTAGCAGTTTTTGGCGCTTTTGTCAACCTGTCTTGCATGCTATTATTCACGTAAATACTCGTCCAAATTATGAACATTTCACAACGCGCATGGCAGCCAATGATTGTAGGAGGTTGCGTTGGGGTGCTCATTGCGATCGGCTTTCTTTCCGGTATTTTGAATTCTTGGAGTAGTCGAGCGACTGATCGATTGTTTTTACCTCGTGCCGCAGATCCTCGTATTGTCGTTGTCGCGATTGATGATGCGTCAATTAATCAGCTTGGTCGGTGGCCATGGTCACGCACGGTTCATGCAGCATTGATCAAAAAGATTCACGATGCTAGTGCAAAGGTTATTGGATATGATGTGAATTTTCCCGAGGTTTCATCCGATCAAGATGATCATGCACTTGCTGACGCAATCAAGTCTGCTGGGAATGTAGTATTGCCGATGGAGCTTCAGATTGGATTGAAACAGGGAATGAATGTGTATGACCCGAAACAAATTCTTGCACCGATCTCGTTGTTGAGTTCAGCTGCTGTTTCAACCGGCTTTGTCAACGAGCTCCCGGATAGCGATGGGGTCGTTCGCCGTGTTCCGTTGGCCGTGACCTCATCGAAGATTGAAGAATATCCTGATGCGCTACCATCATTTGTTTCAGAGATTGCTCGATACGGTGGTTTTGATGACCGTATAGCAGAAGCTCCGGTGAATGGATCAAAACAGAATGCATTGATCATTGATTATCCGGGTGCGCCTCGTCAGGCATTTTTTACATTGTCAGCCGTAGATGTTCTTCGTGATCGTGTAAGTCTTGATCGTCTTCGTGAAGCTGTTGTTTTTGTTGGTGCTACGGCAAATGATCTTCATGATAACGCCCTTGTACCAACTTCAAATGGCGTCCCGATGTCTGGTGTTGAAATTCATGCATCAACGTTGGATACGCTCTTGAGTCGTCGTTGGTTGCGTGAAATTCCGGAGTTACCGTTCGCTTTTGTCCTCATTGTCTTTAGTTTGATTGTTGCTTTCATGACATCGCATGTTCGTGCCAGATGGAGTGTCCTCCTCGTTGGTTTTTCCTGGTTTGCCATGATCGTGAGTGGGTTTATCTTGTTTGATCGTGGCTGGATCATGGATCTTGTTTGGCCAACGTTCGTTCTCATCTTCGTCTCCGCTGCCGTCACTTTGGAACGTCGGGTGATGGCTGATCGTGAACGTCGAGAATTGAAAGCCGCTTTTTCACGGTATGTTTCGCCATCTGTTGTCGATTCTGTGATGAAGAATCCAGATACATTGAAACTCGGAGGCGATCGAAAGCGCATGACCGTTTTATTTTCTGATATTCGTGGCTTTACAACAATTTCAGAAGGGCTCTCGCCAGAGAAACTTGTTGAAATTTTGAATCGGTATCTCGATCGCATGACCTCCATTGTTTTTGAGCATGATGGTGTCTTGGACAAATATATCGGTGATGCTGTGATGGCGTTTTGGAATGCTCCACTTGATCAACCAGACCATGCGTTACGAGCGGTGAAGACGGCATTAACAATGAGTGAGGCACTAGCGAAGATGAACGCAGAAAATGCTTTTGACGGTCATGAGCTTCACATCGGACTTGGTGTGAATACCGGTGACATGGTTGTCGGAAACGTTGGGGGAGAGACGCGATTTGATTACACGGTTATCGGTGACAACGTGAATTTAGGGTCACGGTTGGAAAGCTTAACAAAAGAATACGGTGTCC
>CAZNPI010000041.1:0-1404 GCA_964575015.1 uncultured Gammaproteobacteria bacterium | reverse complement strand
AAAGGAGCCGGTTGTCATTTACGAGGTGATGGAGTTAATGGAAACGGCGTCTTCAAAACGAAAGAAGTTTGCAAAGGAATTTGAAGCAGCGCTTGATCTCTATTTTTCACGTCAGTTTGCAGAGGCTGTTGATGCCTGCACTTCCTTGCTCAAAACAGTGCCAGACGACGGACCAACGAAAACCCTTTTTGAGCGTGCGCAACATTTTATGAATACGCCTCCAGAGGAGGGGTGGGTAGGAACGTGGGTGTATACCAAGAAGTAGGGAATTCTTGACGCTAGGAGATTTTTGGGATTATGTAGCCACATCGTCTTCTGT
Source organism: uncultured Gammaproteobacteria bacterium (assembly GCA_964575015.1). GTDB lineage: Bacteria > Patescibacteriota > Patescibacteriia > 2-12-FULL-60-25 > 2-12-FULL-60-25 > JAGOQX01. The sequence goes on along the minus strand of CAZNPI010000041.1, from coordinate 1,085 downwards.
GAGACGAGCTCTTTTCACGTCACGTTCCACGAAAGGTGGGTAAAAGATGAGAAGAAGAAGCGCACGTATTGATGATGTTGACCTCATCGCTGCAGCCGTTCCATTTCCCGGATGTGTTCGAGCCATGCTTCCAATGGACCAGCTTGCACTCATCGGTTTTGCTCGGTCTGAAGAAGTACTGAGTTCGGCTTCATACAGTGATCGTGCGGAGCATATCCAACAGGAGGATTGCCTTTCGGCACAGCTCCAATTGATTACGGCTCGAGGTAAGATTCTTCGCTTTTCTGATGGAGTGACAGCTGAGACGCTGAGTCGGGTGTTCTCTGTTTCAAAGGAAAGCTTCTGCACGTTCCATGTTGAATGGAGTGAGCCTTGTCCAGACAAGCCAGGATACGAGGCGCGCTTTTCATTCAGTGCGATTACGGCGGAGAGGTCCTTGGTAAAGCATTTGTTGCTGAAGCATCAAGCAAGTCTAGTTCTGGATTGTGAAGAGCGCGTTGAGGCCGCAACGTCGGAGCAAGAGCGATTCGTGTATCCGGATGAAAAAGAGATTGAGCTAGCTGAGTGGCGGGGTCAGCTAACGGACCCTGTGACCATCCTTGAGGTGGAAGAGGGTAGTGGGGTTATCTATCGTACGAAGGATAACATTCTGTATAGGGACTGCGCGGTACACAATGCACCAAGCGTCTTTGTTCACTACCCCTGGCAGCAGCGATTGTTGCGTTGGGTTCGCTCCCTCCATTCGGAGGTCAAGACTGTTACCCAAAGTATGGCATTCGCTTCTATGGAAAGCACGCTCAACGTGCCGACCGCGATGTTAGAGGCGGATGACTTCGAGGATAGCCTCAAGCATTTTCCGGAGCATGCTCCGGACGGCGCAATTCCGGTACGTGAGTTATTTGCCCATGCAACGTTAATGCGATGTGTTTCGATTAACCGGTGGCGTCGTTCAGATCCGGGCAGGTATCCGGCAACCGAGAATATGCCAGACATTCGCTATATCGTTGTTGTCTAACAAACAGACGCCAGAACACTCTCCTGGAGTCGTTTATTTTTGTGTCATCGTCCGATTCCGATGCGGTCTC
>CAZNPI010000040.1:6709-7036 GCA_964575015.1 uncultured Gammaproteobacteria bacterium | reverse complement strand
CTGATCACGTCACCAGAATTCATGATGAAGCGGTTGCTCGCAGAAGGCATGGAAAAGATCTATGACCTGGGTCCATGTTTCCGCAATAACGAACCATGGGACGGGACGCATGATCCGGAATTTTTATTACTTGAATGGTATCGCCGCGAAGCAGAGGTTGAAAATTTGATGGATGATACGGAAGCGATGGTTACCTTCGTATGTCGTGAATTTCGTGTCTCGCCTCCGGAATTGCAACGAGGCTGGCGTCGACTCACCGTTGAGCAGGCATGGAAGCAATATGCAGACATTGACCTTGCACCGTTATTGGAAGACCGAGAAGCAATG
>CAZNPI010000040.1:0-6699 GCA_964575015.1 uncultured Gammaproteobacteria bacterium | reverse complement strand
TCGATTTTTTTGGGATGAGCGGTGCAGATCCATTGGATTTCAAAATCTTTTTCTCATTGATTGAACCAAAGCTTGGATTGGAGCAGCCAACGTTTTTGTACCGCTATCCAAAGTCCATGGCAGCACTGTCTCGTTTGAACCTTGCTGATCCGCGTTGGGCTGATCGTGTTGAGCTCTATATTGGTGAACTTGAACTCGCGAACGGATTTGCAGAGCTGTCTAACGCCGATGAGCAACGCAAGCGTTTTGCAGAAGATCGTGAACTTCGAGCCTCACAAGGAAAAAAGACCTGGAATGCGGATGAACGATTTTTACAGGCTCTTCCAAATATGGGGAATGCTGCGGGCATCGCCTTTGGCGTCGATCGTCTGGTCATGCTCATGACCGGCTCAAAATCAATCAACGACGTGATTCCGGCTCCAGCCAGAGAGCGGTTTGAGTCGTAATTTCTCTACGTTTCTTGACGAAAATCGGTTTTAGGCGCACACTCCGGGCACATTTCCCTTATGTCTTCTCCATCCGAAATCAAAAAAGGTGTAGTTATTTTGCAGAACGGTGATCCGTGGGTTGTTACGGAATTCCAACACATTAACCCAGGTAAAGGCGCGGCGTTTGTTCGTACCCGTATTAAGAACGCGAAAACAGGGAAGACCTTAGAAACAACATTCAAGATGTCAGAAACCATTAATTTGGTTGAGATGGAATATCGCAACATGCAATATCTCTATCATGACAATACGGGATATACATTCATGGATAATGCCACCTACGACCAGCTCACAATGAGCGATGAGGAGGTTGGTGAGGATGGAAAATATTTGACCGAAGGCATGGAATTGATGATGTCTATTTACGATGGCAAAGCGATCGCGATGCAATTGCCTCGCAAGATGAAATTTAAAGTTGTTGAAACAATGCCAGCTGTGAAGGGTGATACGGCAAGTGGCAACGTTACAAAAGAAGCAAAGACGAACAACGGTTTCACTATTCGCGTTCCGATTTTTATCAACGAAGGTGAAGAAGTGATCGTGAATACGGATGACGGGTCATACGTGGAGCGAGCGTAAGATCGCATATAAAAAAACCGAGGCTTCCTAGTCTCGGTTTTTTGTATCCTTAGAATGCTACGGCAGTACTGTCACTGTTTCTGATTGTTCGTATTTTCCACCGACCCAGGTGAATGCAGTGATTCCGCTTTGTTTGTTGATTTGAATGACAACGGTGCAGTCGGTATCACACATCGCGAGAGGTTCGTCTGAAATGGATGGGCCGTCGATGATCGTTGTCGGAAGAATCATTTCTCCATTTGGCACATGAACGCTGAGTTCAACGTGGTTGAGATACGGATGTCCAATGACGCTTAATGTTGGTTTGGGTGTTGCCCCTCCTGTGACGGTGATTGTGAGCGGTTTTGAAATAAAATGTTGTGTTCCGATTTGGATATCGGTGTACAGACTCGTTGTTCGATAGAAGATGCTAGATCCTGAGCATGAAGTGACAGAACCGCAGTCCTTCCAAAGAACAGGGGTTAATTCGCCTGGAATTAAAGCGTAGATTTTATGACTTGTGACAATCTGAGTGCCGCTGATTCCAGAAGTGAACGTTGTTTTGCTTCCGGTTGTAAGCGCCGATAAGGGGGAATTGAGTTGAATGTTATCGGATGGGGCCGGAACCGTGAGGGTTGGGCGATCGTTCATCGAAGTGGTCGAAATGTTGCCAATCGCATCTGTGACCTTCACTGAATATTTTACTGTAAGTGGTGCACGATTGACCGTGAACTGATATTCACAGATTGTCGTATTGAGACACGTGGTCAGAGGGCCTACTGTTTCATCTGAAAAAATTTCCATCTTGGTGATTGGCGCGCTGTGTTTTGTGATCGTTGCACGAATATGAACATCTTGGTTTTGTACTGCAGAATTTGAATTCAGGTTGATTGCGGTTTCAAGTATCGGTGTCTGATCCTCTGTGTTGGTGTTGTCTCCATTCGGAGGCACAAACGTAACAGGACGGATATTGTCTTGTGGATTTGTTGCCGCATTCATTTCCTGTAGGACCGAATAGTCTGATGCATTGAGAATAGATGGTCCAACAACATAGTTGCTGAAGTAAGAATCTGGAACATCGACGACATGTTTATTCCAGGTGTCTCCATACAGTGCTTTTGCAATCTGTTCTGTGGTGACCCAGCGAAGAACGCCGTAGCGTGAGACAGCATACACTTTTGGATCTGTGGTGATTTTTACTAAGACGGATCCTGGACGATAGAGTGCATTTCCACGTAATGCCAGACTCGCAAGATCACTGTCCGTGACATGTGAGACGTCATTAAAATTTGAGTACCAGCTTGAATAAACTGATTCGTTAGGGAAAAAATAGCGCCCCCCATCTTGTGTGGCGAAGTACACGGTAGATCCTGACGCTTTAACAAGTGGTCCAACGGCAGAGGCAGGGAGAGCGGCTGAAATACTGACAAGAACGGAGCAAGTAATTAGAATCTTGCTGAGTGTTTGAACAAATGAATGCATCATATGAATGGAAGAATAACTGATCTGAAACAAAAGCGCGACCCTTTGAGAAGTGGGGTCGCGGGAGGCTGTGCAGCGGTGACGGGCTATTTGAGGTGGAAGCTCGCAATTGCCGTTCGACATTGAGACTGCCGTGCGATTTCTTGTGCGGCGTACAGCGTGTCGATGTAGGATCGAAACGTCTGCGTCTCTGGGTTGATCAGATGGGAGACGCAGTCGAAGAGTCTCGGCTCTTCCTCAACTGGTGCGCCAAAGAACACGTGGTGGTTCGGATCATTTGCATCGAACTGAATGGCGATCAGGGAGTGACACTTTTTCAGGAGCACAGCCTCTTCGCGCGATTCTGCGATCCTCATGTGAAGCCGGCAGACTCTAACGCGAGCACGTACGCGCCACTCGGTCTCGTAGACGGAAATGGCTGCGGCGTGTGAGTTGAACGGTTGAATCCCATTCGTTGTCAGAAGTTCATATGAATGACCCGTAGTAACAGGAGGACCGAAGAGGAGAAGAGAATTTGAGCGATGCCTGTTCGCGTCATCAATGACGTATCCGTCAATTTCTCTCACTGTTGCTTTTTTCGATTCATCCAAAAACCAACACCCGCAAGACCGATGAGGGTTGCAGGCAGGATGTAGGCGATCATGCTTTCGAACGGATGCGTGAGAAGTCTCATGAACGTTTCTTGAAGCGTCATGGTGGCCATAGTCTCACCAGATCCTTTCAAATGGGAAGGTTTCCGTGGCTAAGTGGTACAAGAAGGAAAGAAAGAGGTCAAGCCGCGAAATATTTCAGTTTTTTGATGTGGGGAAACAGGATGGCTGATATGATGGTGGCGATCACGATGCTTCCCAGAATATCAATTGGATGATGAACGCCAACATACACTCTAGAGACGCCAACTATGATCGTGCAGGCGGCTAAGAAGATGGCAGTTTTTTTATGAAATTGATATATCACCGCAGTGATTGCTGCACTGATCAATGTATGGTCGGATGGAAAGCCGTTGTCTGCTGCATGCGGAATGAGCGGGATGAAGTGCTCTGCAATAAACGGACGAGGATCGTAATAAAGGGTGCTACAGATTTTTGCAACGATATATGTGAGTGGAAGCGAGATAATACCGAAGACAATCATTTGTTTTTTTGTTTTTGTTGGTTGCATGAGGAAGTAGATTCCTGCCACAGCTACAATAACGATATAGAGATCGTTTGCGCCGAAAATAAACAGTTGATTCCAAAAAGATTGCATAAGTTTAGTTGAATAGTACGGTATGGGGAGATAATCCTCCAGTCTGCATACGGCCGCCCCACGTGTCGCAAAAGCAAAACGCCCAGCGTTTGCTGAGCGTTTTACGTGGTGCCGCGGGAGAGACTCGAACTCTCAATCCGTTGCCGGAACCAGCTTCTAAGGCTGGCGTGTATACCAATTCCACCACCGCGGCTTATGAGCTTGAACCTCTGAAAAATGCGATCTTCGGGCGCTTCGGCCCGAAAAATCCTCATCGTACTCACAGTACGCTTCCGGTTTTTCTGGCCTCCAGCATCCCGAAGCTCATCGTTTTTTAGAGGTTCCTCAAGTTGTAGCCTACTTCATCTGTTGTGGATTTTCAACTGACCAGATCAGAGAACGATATGATGCTCCAAGCATCGTGGTTCATAGCTCACCGTAATTTCTGCGCCCTCAACCGCAACAACTGGCTCATCGCGTCTGACTGGTTCCCCGTTTTTTAAGCGTTGGGTGCGTGTGGCGTTGTGTTGTCGGCAGACGGCGCAGACGGCGCGGGTTCGTTCGACGATGGTTTCGGGGAGAGCAAAGAGTGCTGTTGCGATGGGAAAGATTTCTCCACGGAAATCTGTGTCCAAACCGGAGAGCATGATGGTTTTTCCATCGCGAAGTGCTGCGTGGAGTGCGGGGACGATCGCGATATCAAAGAATTGTGCTTCATCAATACCGATCACCTGATGTTCTCGAATCACCGCTTCGATCGCAGTGATGTCGGCTGGATCGATAGTGAGGCCGTTGTAGCTCATACCTGAACGAGAATGCACATTCTCGCCACGCGTATCTGTGGCAGGTCGTAGGCAGATCGTTGGAACGCGCTGTTCAGAATAGATCTGAAGGTGTCGAACCAATTCGAGTGTTTTCCCGCAAGCCATTGGTCCGGTGAAGAAAGTGAGTGTTCCGAGCATATCGATGGGTAGGATAGGGGATGGGCGGGGGAATGACAAAAAGAAACGCCCGCCACAGAAATCATGGCGGGCGCGGGCGGGATGCGCCGCTGGTTTCGTTTACAGCGTTCGTTCACTCGCATCCCGAAAAGATGAGGGCGCATACACTCGGGCGCACGTTTGCAGTCAACGTCTCGCACCCTCAAGGCACATCCCGAAAACATCTCGGGAGGTGAGAGAGGGCGGGATACGCCAGCGGTGTCGCGTGTCGCGACCATTGTATCGCATCCCGAAAAGGTGAGGGTGCGGTGATCGTTTCGTGTATTTCACGTTTGCACCTACGCACCCTCAAGACTCGATCCGACCACGTGGTACAGATCGAAGGAGAGGGCGGGATGCTGGCTCGGTTGCGCTTAGAGCGCACTTGGGTTCGCATCCCGACGAATGACCCTAGCGAAAAATAGGGTTTTTGTCAAGGATTGGGGGCGGGGTGCGTTGGGTTGACTTTGTTGATTATTTCTGATACATGAAATGAGCCAGGAGGAGGCTGTATGGGAGGCACCAAGAGTCTCGTTGATGTGCTTCGTGTAAAGTCGCTAGCGACGCTTCAGCGTGTACGCGTCCATCGAGAGCCTGGAATGGCGTTGATTATTTCATTAGGGGCTATGAGTCGTGCATTTGCTCCGATCGTATTTGATGGTTGTAAGGTGACGCTTCATGTTTCGGTCGCGAAGCTTGATGGACGCGATATCCATGGGATTTTAAACGTCATCCATGAAGTCAGTAGTAGAAGTTTTTGGTATCGATATACGTTCGTTCCACTTCACGAACACGACATTGATGGAATCGTTTGTTTGGGGTTGAATCACTTTCTACCCATCGAATTTGTGACGTTGATCTTTGGAGGCGAAGGATTGCGCATGAAGAATCCATTTTTCTATCCGTATCTGACCTTTCCTGGTGATACGTAAAAGCTCCCGTACTTGGGAGCTTTCTTGTGTTCAGCGGATGTTCTATACCTCTGCGATCACGATTGCAATATCGTCATCTTTTTTTGCTGGAACTTTTCGTGTTTTTGCCGCTTTGCGAAGATTATTGAGTCGTTCCGTTAGCGTTGTTCCGTGACTTACTGCTTCGCCGAGCTCACGTAGATTTGTTTCTTCAAGAGTTGGTGGTATTTCACCTTGTTTTGTTTTCGCAATGTCTTCGTCCGTTGTTTCAAATTTATCGACAAGTCCATCAGTTCCCATGATGAGTGATGATCCTGGTTCCATTTGTCGGATCACGAGTGATGCATTTGCTTTTTCAGCACCCATCGCTGCTGTCATGGCGACTTTGAGTTTGCTGTACGCAACCGGTCGCACAACGCCCGGTACAAGTTCAACGGGAAAGTCTGTTTTCGGTGATGCTTTCATGGTTTGAAGTTGTTCTGTTGAAAGGCGTCCTTGTGCAATGAGATCGTTCAGTAGCGAATCCTCTTGTGTGAGTTGGACGATTTCACCGTTTGGTCGCCGTTTGAATGCGGCGCTATCTCCAATATTGGCAATGACCGCCCATTTTGTTCCGTCTGGTGTCGTGTGAATAAATCCGACGCAGGCGGTTGTTTTGCTGTTCACGCCCTTTACTGCGTTCATTTCGAGGATATTCGCATTCGCAGCGCTAATAGCTTCAAGAAGTGCCAACGCTTTTTTACCCATCTGAGGATCTTTTGATAGTGCGCCTTCAACCATGTCGGTTAATCGTTTGCGATATGCCGTGTTCACGGCAGGATCTGCAACGTTTAATTTTTCGAGTTGTCGTTTGACGATTTCATGGACCACGTTCTTTGGTTGTATTCCTCCAAGAGCTTCTTGGTAGTACTTCGGAATTGCATCTTCCGCACTTTTACTTGCCAGGTCTCCTGCGCCTTCTCCGCCAAGTCCATCAAGCACGCCAATCAATCCCGTTGTTGGGTCTGCGATAATATTGTCTTCATTTCGGAATGCGCTGTCACCTTTGTGTCC
>CAZNPI010000039.1:0-7070 GCA_964575015.1 uncultured Gammaproteobacteria bacterium | reverse complement strand
ACCATTCCCCTTCACCAATTTACATTCAGAGAAAATTACGAAGCTGAATAGTCCAGACAACACATCCTGTTTCGGCATTGTTACGGCAATTTTTTGTGTTGCTTTATTATAGGTGCCCTCTGCAGAAAGAGTGATATCACCTGGGATACTTGTCTGTGCCTGATCTTTATATGCCTGCACAACAACGTTACGCGCAGGACAATCAAAGGCACGGATACGAACTCGATAAGAGTGTGTCGGATCCAAGTTCAAGACATCCATATTTAAACTATTATTTTTATCTAAAATAATATAAGACTGATTTTTTAACGACTCAGGATCCAGATAATTCCAAAATGAATAACTCACTTCAAGCGTCGGTGAAATTGTCCCCGGACACTGAGCATCCTTTGACCATGTAATATTCAATTTAGTCACTCCAACCCGAACAGTTAAATCATCCGGATCAAATAGGTCAACGACGGCAAAATCATTTACTGCAATAGAAGAAAAAACTTTATTTGATGTTGGCTCAATCGCCCCAGTAGATTTCCAAAAACCGCTGTTATTATATTCTCCGGTTAGCTTGTTTAGTTCGGCAACAGGCATGTTATTCTTTCGAACCTCATACAACTGCTTCTCTATCCCCGCATCAGCCATATAGTACGCAGCAATGCTATCAACAGATTCTCGTGCGCGCCGTGAACCCTGCAAGACCACGCCACCAATCGCAATACCAGCCATCAAAATCGTCATGGTCATGATGAGTGCGAGCGGGAGAACATTGCCGGATCGAAAGTGCATAATTTATCGAAGATAGATGCGAGAAGATACGGACGTTTGTGCCGTAATTGTAACTCGTTCGTTTGCAACAGATGCAAGATATTCTAATGCAAGATGAATCGTTACGAATGGCTGCAGGTCGCTTGGAAACGTTCCGTTCACAAGAACAAATGGAGACGAAAGTGGACGAACATACACATCGAACTGTTTCACATTCACCCGCTTTGCGGTCAACGGGTTCCAGGTTTTTCCATCATCCATTGAAACAGCAAGACAGGAGACGCCATCAACATCTCCACAGATCGTATTTGGCTGAACCGCAATCTGCATCGTACCTCCGGACGGTGTTATGAGTTTCAATGAGGAATCTTTTGGTACCAACGGAGCGGCTGAATAATCAATCTGATTATTTCGTGCAGCTTGAACAATGTAGTCTGTTGCAAATCGCATGTCCTGACCAAGAATCGCTTGATTCGCAACCTTGTGATGCAATCGATTAAACCCAAGGAAAATTTGAGACAATACAACTGCGGCCGTTGAAAACAACGCAACGACAATCATCATCTCGACCAAGGTAAACCCGGAATTTCGTTTAACGCCAGTCATATAAATCTGTGAATACGACTGTATCGTATTGCGTACCTTTCCGTGCCCACCGAATATGAGATTCAACACGAACGCCAATCTTCAACGCGTTTGGATTGTTTTGTTGGCAGTTAGATCCACTATCCTTTACTGATCCGTCATCACACAATGGATGAAATGTTATCAGGCGTTGATACGGAGTCGATGTGGCTGCAAACGGAACATCAGAAGTTTGATTTGCAAAAAAATCCAATGCCGAGACATCACTCACCGCCACAACAGCTGTATCAGGATGAGTGAAATCATTTGCCACAAACTGAAAAGAAGGATTAACGGCACCACCGGTCCATTTTGGCGTTGCTGTATAGTCCATTGGATCTGTGCCCACCATTCCATCATCAAAACTTTTCCCTGCGAGCCAATTCGAATCTCGAAGCTGCTTGGCCAGCTCAAGTCCTTCCCGAGCCAAATTCATAGCCGTCACCTGATCCGTGTCGCGCTGAACCAATGCAAGATTTCCGTACACCAAGGTCGCTGCCGTAAAGAGCCCAACAGAAATAACCATCATGGCGATGAGGAGCTCGATCAACGTATTTCCATGGAGCTTCCGCATATCATTCAATGGAAATTCGTCCTGTTATCGCATTCAATACCACGTCCTTTGTTTCACCGGTTTGCGTCTGCTGTAAACGGATCGTCAGTGTGTGCGGCCCAGGACAATCACCATAACATCCATCAATACCCATTGCTCCGGTTTGGCGTTTAAATGAAACATCAGCCTCCTGAACGGGGGCGCCGCCTGAAATCAATCCATATACCTGAACATGTTCTGCGCCGAGTATTGGCAATGAACGCATCTGAACAAGTTCATTCGGAAGGCTTTGGAGCCAATCAGCTTTTGCCACATCCGCAAACTCCGTGTATTCAACGGACGAAGACGCAAAATGCAAACCAATCGCTGACGGTGGCTGAGCAATACATGATGCTGGATCAGAACAGAGTGCACTGTCCTGCTCACATACAACAATGCTGGTACCCTTTGGACATGATTTAACATTCTGTCCAGTCAATGCTTTTGCTTGAACGGTTCGAAGGTCCGCGGCAATGACTCGCACCGCATTGTTTAACTGATCCTTTCGTTGAGATGTTCGTAAATCCCCCATTGTTGCCACAGCAATGATTCCCATGATGGCAATACTCACCATGAGTTCGGTTAAGGTAAAACCAGGTCTATGATGTTTACAGCACATGGAACCAAGAAGTGATGCGATCCCCGAACCACAACGCTACCATTGTACCTGCCACGAGCGCGGGAGCGAAGGGTAACCGAGTTCCACGCGTGAACTTGCCGGAGATCAAACCAATAGCACCCACTAATCCACCGGAAAGATATGCAACATATAACGCAACAACAACGTGCCACGGGTTCAGCAACACCGCGCCCATCACCGCTCCAAACCAAATGTCGCCACTCCCAATCCATTTCCCGCGCGACAATACATATTGGAGACCAAAGAATAGAACTGGGATAGCTAATGCAATGAACGAAGCAGATGTAAACGGAGAAAGGTGGGTCAGCCATCGGAAGCTTGCAGCAAATACCGTTAAGACAACCATGTATTCAACGGGCAGTTCTTTCCATCGAAGATCCATCACGACCGGAACAACGAATGCAATAGAAACAAAGAATTCAAACCAAAATTGATATGGCACCGGAGCAAATGGCGAACACCGCAATGCTGCGAGCACACCGAGAATCGCGCAAATCAATTCAATCAACGGATATTGAAAATGAATCGGCTTCCCACAATCTGCACATTTTCCACGGAGCCAGATCCAGGAAAAAATCGGAACTAAATGACGCGGACGAATGACATGATGACAAGATGGACACTGTGATCGGCCCATGAGTGTCGCCGATTCATGCCATCGCAAAATTAACACATTAGAAAATGATCCCAGTGCACTACCGAATAATGCAGAAAAAATGACGGAAATAAACTGTTCTGACACACTAGTTTTCAGTATCAACGGTATCTACACCGTTTGCGTGCGCGTACCAAGTACCCGCAGGACCATATGCCGTTGGACGCTCAGTTGTGAAACGCAATGAATAACCGTCTGCTGACCCGTGGTATCGATAATATTCGTTGAGTTTTGGTCCAACCGGAACTTGATCAATAAAAATAGGAGGAACAGGCTGTTGATCTGCGCCAACAAATCCGCTTCCCGCCAACGCATCTGCACCTGCACCCACCTTGCCTAAGTCAACTGGGGTACTTATTGGATATGTCGCTTTCTGCAACCAATACTGGGACATTGCAGCACGCATCACGCTGATATCTGATACTCGCTTCGCATCACGACTTCCGGCACGAGTGATGTTCAACGAATAGATCGCGACTGTGGCAAGAATGCCAACAACGACAATCACGATCAACGCCTCAATGAGGCTAAACCCAAACCGACGATGCAGTTTCAACATAAAGATATTCAAAGTATACCGCAGAGCGATAAAAAAACGTAGGGGCGCAACCATGCGCCCCATCCGTTATCATTACCGTACTGACGGTTTATTGAACGATACCGGTGGCTGTTGCCTGGTGAGCCCCAACCTTCAATCCTTGAACCGCCTGTTCTGTAAAGAAATTTAAAACAAAGGCATCAAGCTTCGCGCCCGCTTCAAGTCCGAACTGACAGGAAACTGCACCGGCAGTACAAACGGTCGTGTTAGCAGCATCAGGATCCTTGATCATTCCAAGATTTATATATTTTGTTGTAACCGCATTCGATGCAGCACCATTACAATTTACATCACAAATATCAACATCAACAACAGAACCGGCAGCAACAGCAGCATTGCACCCCTTTTTACACAAATACATTCCGTCCGATGATGCTGCTGCAAATGCTGAAACAACAGCGCGAGCATTCCCTAAACGACTCACATCACGAGCCTTCGTACGTGCGCTTCCAAACGCAACAACTGCGATGGTTGCCAACAACCCGATAATACCGATGACGACGAGTAATTCGATAAGCGTAAACCCTTGCGAACGTTTTGGCATAGAAAGCACAATCAGAAAAGAATAATAATTTAGACAAAGTATAGCACGTCGTTATCCGCCAGACGACAGCGAATAGAGCGGCAGAAGAATCGCCGAGACCATCACACCCACACCGAGCCCCAAGAGAATTAACACGAGGGGCTCAATGAGTGCGACGAGATTCGACACAACATTATCCACCTCACGCGAAAAAAAGGTACTCAATCGGTTTAAAATCTCAAAGGTTCTCCCCGTTGTTTCACCCACCACCAGCATCTGGTTCATCATTGGTGGGATAAAGGCATACCGATCAAATACGGTTGTGAGTGAATTTCCATCATTCACCTCGCGGATTGTTTCAAGCACAAGCTGACGCCACACCTCATTTCCCATCACACCTGCAACGATCTCCAATGCACCCACCACATCAACACCACCCTTCATCAGGGTTGCGAGTGAACGGGCAAACCGAACAACGTACACGCGCTGAAATAACTGACCAAAAATTGGAATCCGAATTTTAATACTATCCCATACATACCGACCCTCGGGCGTCGTTAACGCCACACGCCCGCCAACAGCTCCACCAATAATCAGCAATAGAAGCAACCACCAATACGAAACAAAAAAACCGGATATTGCAATAAGTATTCTTGTCGAAAGAGGTAAATCAACACCAGCCTCTTGCAGCACACTTACGAGTTTTGGCACCACAAACGTCATCATGATAAAACCGATCACAACCATGGTTCCCATGATAAATGCCGGGTAAATCATTGCCCCACGAATCTTCGAAGTTAGATCAAAATCTTTTTCCTGCTGATCTGCAAGATATTCCAACACTTCACTTAACTGCCCAGACGTTTCACCGGAACGAATCATGTTCACGAAAAACCCGGTAAAAATAGTCGGATATTTTTCCAGTGCATCAGAGAGTCTGCCGCCACCCTCAACTTCAGACGCCACATCATTCATGATTGCGCGTAATTTCACGTTCGGTGTTTGATGTGCAATATTTCGCACAGCCTCTGTCAACGGAACCGATGCGGAGACCATCACCGACAACGTACGCGACATGACAACCAAATCCTTTGCCTTGATTCGGTTCAAAAACCAAAGTCCTCCACCTGGCTCTGCCTGTCTTCCGGTCTGCAACTCAAGCAACAACACCTCCATCCCTCGTTCTTCCAATGCTTCCTGCGCGCCAGCCTCGTTCTCAGCCTGAATCAAGCCGGCTTGCAACCGACCATCTGTTAAGCGAACGCGATACTTAAACGCTTGCATGTAAAATCTCCTTCACACGATTAACCGTTTCGTGTGGAAGCGAGTGTGCCTTGATCACATATCCAACCGCACCCAATCGCATACATCGATCGATATCCTCTTTCTGCCCCAAATTTGTCAGAATCAAAACAGGAATCTTTGCCGTTAGTGGATCTGCTTTTACTTTTTCTAACATTTCAAATCCATCCATCTTTGGCATCAATAAATCCAGCAAAATCAACTGTGGTAATTCTTTTGCAGCCAACCGCAATCCATCTTCCCCATTTGATGCTAGCGTTACATCAAACCCCTCGAGCTCCAGTTTTTGCGCGAAGATGCTCGCCAAGAATCCATCATCCTCAACAAGCAGAATATGTGGTTTTTTGGTCATATTATGTATCTTCTTGGGTATTTTGACTTAGCCGGAACACTTCTTCAACCGTCGTCAAGCCATCAAGTGCCTTCAATAGCGCATCTTCTCTCATTGTCAGTGCTTCCTGCTTGCGATACTCCTCATGTGCAACCTCAGAGGTAAATCCTTTTTCAATCAACCGCCGTGCCCGCTCTGAAAATTCAAACACTTCCGCAATAGAAACGCGCCCCTGATACCCAGTGTTTCCACATTTTGCACATCCCTTCCCTCGGTAGAACACAAATGGTCCTTCAGGCGAAATTCCAGCTGAAAAATATTTCTTCGGAATTCCAATAATGTCTTTTTTGATCTTCTCCATTGTAGATTCATCAATCACCTCTGGCTCTTTGCAGCTCGTACAGATCTTTCGTGCAAGCCGTTGGGCAACACCAATATTCAATGTCGCTGCCAATAGAAATGGCTCAACACCAATATCAGCCAAACGCGGCACAAGACCGAACACATCATTCGTATGAACCGTGGAGAACATCAGATGCCCCGTTAATGCAGCATGAATTGCCAACTCTGCAGTTTCACGGTCACGAATTTCTCCAACCATCATAACGTTTGGATCTTGGCGCAATAATGCACGAAGACCAAACGCAAACGTGTATCCGATTTCCGGACGGACCTGTGATTGATTGACACCAGGAATATAATATTCAACTGGATCTTCAAGTGTAGAAATATTCACTCCCTCTGCATTCAACATACTCAAAATCGCAAATAGGGTCGTTGATTTTCCCGAACCAGTTGGACCGGTCACGAGGAACATCCCGTACGGACGCTTGATCTGCTCTCGAATCATGTCTACATGTTCCTTGCGATATCCAAGTTGCTCCAATGTTGGTGCGCCAACAGACGTATCCAAAACACGCATCACCACTTTTTCATTATCAACCACCGGGAGCGTTGAAACACGAAAATCAATTTTCTTTCCGGAAATTTCTTGCGTAATACGACCATCCTGAGGAACGCGCGTTTCATCAATTTTTAAATTT
>CAZNPI010000038.1:0-7123 GCA_964575015.1 uncultured Gammaproteobacteria bacterium | reverse complement strand
CCACTAACCTTCGCTTGCCCGTCGTTCTTTTGCTCTTTTATGTCCAACCGCCATCTCGCTCGCGCGATCGCGCTTCAATCCCTCTATGAGTGGGATTTTCACGGCTGCAAGCCTGATGCGCACGAACTCGTTGTGCGCAATCTTGAAGAATTTGCACCACAGTTGGATGAAAAAGACTTTGCTGAAAAGCTTGTTCAGGGAATCAGCGACCACCGCGAAGACATTGACGCCAGCATTTCAACCTTCGCACCTGACTGGCCGCTCCCAAAAATCACGCTGGTTGACCGTAACGTGCTTCGCATTGGCACGTACGAATTAAAATACGATACGAGCATTCCCTCAAAAGTCGCTATTAATGAGGCTATTGAACTTGCAAAAACGTTTGGAGGTGAGTCATCCGGCAAGTTCGTCAATGGCGTACTTGGTGCGGTGTATCGCAATCAAATAGCCCAAGGGATTGAAAAAGAGGCCGATAAACCAAAAGAAAAAGAAGAGCAGACACCATCTGAAGAATCGACATGAGTGAACACCCTACAAAAAATCTCGAAGAACTCGAAGAACGATTAGGCCATGTCTTTGCAGATCGAAGCATTATCATGCAAGCGATTACCCATCGCTCGTATTTGAATGAGCACGCAGATTTTCCATATACCCATAATGAACGACTAGAATTTTTAGGCGATGCCGTTCTTGAACTCGTTGTTACCGAGCATCTCTTTAAGAATTTCGCGAATCCTGAGGGCGAACTGACCAACTGGCGCGCAGCGCTCGTCAATGCAAAGACCCTCGCCGGCATTTCAAGCCAGCTGAGTTTTGAAGACTTTCTCCTCCTGTCTAAGGGTGAGGCACGAGATAAAAACTCGAAAGCTCGCATGTACATTTTAGCGAATGCTATCGAGGCAATTATTGGCGCCATCTACCTTGATGGTGGGATGCCCGCTGCGGAAAAATTCATCCATGGCCATATCTTGAACCACCTCCCCTTCATCTTGCGCAACGAACTGTATATCGACCCAAAGAGCAAATTCCAGGAAACCGCGCAGGAACTTCTAGGGATAACGCCGACATATCGGGTATTAGAGGAAAAGGGCCCAGACCACAACAAAGAATTTACGGTTGGTGTCTTTTTAGATAAAGAAATGGTAGCTGTTGGACGAGGGACCTCAAAGCAAGAAGCGCAGGTTGCTGCAGCTGAGGCGGGACTGGAGGCGAAAGGATGGAAACATTCCGCCTAGCAAAAATGAGGGTTTAGGGATTGACACGGCTCAAGAAGCCGTGTAATTCTATGTTTAGAGCTCCTCAACCGAGGAACTTGAAGCTATGCGGACAGAAAGGGTTGTGCCGTGATGGATTTTCAGAGAAAGCCTCCGAGTCGACCAGATCTTGCCCCGTATACCGGGCATCGGGCAAAAATCGTCGATCCACTCACGGTTCCTGGATCCTATAAGATCCTTGCGGTCATCGGACCCGGGTCCATGAGTAAACGAGAGCTCCTCGCAGCAGTTGCCAGCGAGCTCGTGGCGCGGAGGTATCGACCCGTTGCCATCATCCCGTCATGGACGACCCGTCCAGAACAACGAGACGTCCTCGATCGAGCGTTTTACAGGCAGGTATCGGCAAGGACCTTCAACGAAAGCATGGAGCGAGGGACCCTTACCCCGTCAGCAGACGCCGATGGATTCCAGTTCGCCTGCGAACGTTCCGATGTCGTGGAGACACTCGAACGACGACATGGGTTCGTCATGCTCGATGAGGCCGGTGCGACGGAGTGGGCGCGCATGCTTCCGGCAGGACGTCTCTGCATCATCAGGTTGAAAAGGCTTCCCGCTTCCCCGAACAGTCCGACCGCCCCGCGCCTAAAAGCGAACCTGGATATCGCTCTAGACCCGAACAACAGAGCGAGTTTCGACGCTGCCGTCGAAGCCATCATCACCTACGTCACAAGCCTCCGCGCCTAGAGCCCGGGGGCTCAATTTTTAATTCATTACGTAAAAACGACAGGTTTGCCTGTCGTTTTTACGTGGTGCGCCCCGAGAGAATCGAACTCCCGAGCTCGTGGGTCGAAGCCACGCACTCTATTCAGCTGAGCTAGGGGCGCAAAATGTGGAACAAGCGTACCCGAAAACAGCGCTCCCGTCAATAGATTTTGTTGGTTTCTTACGGTTTTCTGACTAATCCCTTGTTCTTTGCCCCATCGTCATTTGTAAGATCTGTCGTAATCCCTGGCGTCACAAACAACATTGATTCATTGAGCGGGGCGTCCGTGAACGAAGAACGCGTCTCCCCCATGAGATCTGCGAACCGTCCGGCATCAAATTCTGAAGGTGTGAGCTGTACATCGAACTCAACGCGCGCCTCATTCATGTTTGCCGGTAATCGATTCAACGTCCATGTGATCACGCGACTCGTTGAATCATATTTCACCTCCCCTGCTCCGATCGAAGCGTTTTGCATCCATGTGACGTTCTTTGGAAGAGTTGCCTTCACTTCAAGTCCCTTCAATTCATGGAGGTGTTTAGACAACGTCCATGAAACGCGATAACTCGTTGATTGACCCACGACTGGCGGTAATGGACCCGCTCCAATTTGTGCACCTTCTTCTGAGAAATACCGCGCTTCAACGGCCAGCGTCGCATCTGTCCGGAATCTCACGGCAATAGGCGCACTCCGAATAATTCGATTCACTACCGTTGAACCAATACTTCCAATCATTGTTTCTGCGATCATCTGAAATCCGGAGACCGTCGTGCTCGCAGTATATTCTTTGAGCGGAATAGAAAACTCAATCGTCCCGTCTTGCTGCGGCGTGAGTCGTCCCAATGTAGCGATCTGCTTTTTCGCCCAAGTGATTGAGGTCAAACTTCGCGTCCCTGACGCTGTATCATCAAGCAATTTCCAATTCAAGACAGATGAGATCGAACTGGTCGCGTCGCCAGACGAGAGCGGTAGGACAACCCATCGAACCTGAACATCCTTGAGCTCCTCAGCAGAAGTATTTTGATATGCGATCGTGGCGTGAAGAGTCTCCCCAAATCCCATGGATCGATCTGCATCAGAACCATTTACGACTAACTTAGACGAAATATCGCCAGCCAACACAGCCACTGTTGCATCTGTTTTTAATATCGCTTGAAACACCCCATCCTGTGTGACAGTTCCAACCTCTCCATGCAACGGCTCCTCCCCAAACACGCCGGAAGCGAATGTTCCGACTTCAATGACCGTGGTCGAGGCTCCAGCCGCCAAATCACCGATCGGTGTACGTGAGGTCCTTCCATCCATTTGGATCGTTGAAGATGCTGTCCGAACAAACCCCTCAGGCAACGTAATCCGAGCCTCCGCTCCTTTAATCAACTGTGTACCTGTATTCTGAATCACATATTGAATTTTCACCGTATCACCAGGAAGGACTTTTACCGGGACAAGAAATACACCCTGCAACACCGTTCCCGTGTAAGCAAGCGGCAATGTACCAACCTCTTCAAAATCGCTGTTAAAAGATGCTGGACGATACAACGCAACGGCCTGAATAGCGGTCTGCGTTCCAAGCGCTCCGGTAAAAACACCCTTCACCGTGATCGTTCCGCGGCCATGTGCCACGATTGAACCCAAGCGCCAATCCATTTCTTTTGAAGGTAACACCGGGTCAACACTCGTCAACATAAAATCGGACGGAAAACTGACACGAATATCAGCCGAACCAATTGGATCACTCAACGTATTTTGCCAATTGATAAAATAGGTCGATTCCTGACCGAGTGAAACCTGTGACGGCCCATCAATCACAATCTGCAATCCGTGACCGGCGAACCCTTTATACGGAGACAACCATGTGATCGCTGCCCAAGCCATGGCGCAAAGGAGCATGACGACACCAAATGCAATTCCAGCAATCGTAATCAACCGAGATTTCCGATGATGATCCAGAACGGTCATGTCTGGGACCGCGCCTTTTTCATCAGCATAAATCGCATTCAAACTTTGCTCGACCTCTTTGTCACGAGCTCGATCTTCCTGTTCCTGAATGTGCGACGTCTCAGTTTGACGTCGTTTGAAGCGAGGTAGTTTTATCATGAGGTGCAAATAATAAGACAGATACGCGATCCCGATCCCATACACCAGACTGATTCAATTCGCCCAGAGTCGAGCTTACTCCTTCCGGTCGACTCCAAGAAAGATCCCATGATACTGGATAGTGAATCGACGTGGTGTATGCGCGTTGTGATTTTCCGGACTGACTCGTCGAAAGCAACAGATACGCACTGCGAGCAGCATCAGACGCAGCTGTTTCTGGAGCTGTATCAACATGCGACATCATATCTCCAACCGTCATTGGCAACTTGTAGCGCAATGTCACGACCTGCGTATCGCCAGGATCCAGCTGGAGCCAACCAGCAATCACAGAACGATCACCCTCTTCACTCACCGTCACATCAGGGCTCCAATTCGTTTGCGTTGATTCAATCGCAGCAGTCGATGCATTTGGTAGCACGTCTTCATCTAATGTTTTGAATAAATTTTTGTCTGGCGTTTCAAAACCAGTTGCCTCAATCAACGTACTCCCCTTCGGAACATAGGCGCGAAGATACACAACATTTCGCACGCCTCTAAACAGCTCGCCCTTCGTTCCTTGATGCGCACGATTCAATGTCACCGTATCTTCAATCGATCCATCCGCTTGGATCTCAACGTTGTGGGCAACCGATTCTGTGACAACGCCATCTGTTTTTTGTCCAGCGACATTTGTTTCAATCAACGCAAGCGCATCACCAAATGTTGGCTTGATGCGACCATTCCATCCATACCGCTCGGCAAGAGCTTCCTCATCTGCATTTGAAAATGCAACCTGAATATCTTTCGTTTCCAATGAGTCAGACAAAATACTCATCATCCCCAACCATGCGGATCGGTCCATTGTTTTGATTTTCTCCAACAACTTCATCCCCAAATCCCCCACAAACTTCTTCGGCGTATTGTTCACCTTGTCGTATTCCAGCTCAACAGCCTTTTGCGTTTCAATCAAAAATGAATCCTTGTCAATCGTTTTTCCGTATTCCGGCATTTCGATTGGACCGGTCAGTGCCAACAACTTTTCCATCACGGATGCGTTCACAGCGATCACCCCATCCACGGTCGATTGACCTGACTTGTTCCAAAACCACTCAATCTGCTTTGCGGCTGTTGGAAAATCCGGCGACCAGTTCGCATCTTGAAATTGCCACAACGGTGAAACGAGCTGCAACGGTTTCGGAGGTGCAATACGCGCCGTGAGCTGTCCTTTCAAATCATATGTTCCCCCTGGAGGAACACGAATGGCCGTAATAGCCCCGCGATCAAACGTGATTTCTGCGAATGATCCCATGAACCCACCGGTTGGACGAAGCTCTGTTTGATTTTGAAAAATGACCAAATATTTTCGAAGGTGATCACGCCCAACCATGGTCGACAATGTTTCGGCTAATCCGGAAAATTCTTGAACAGCTTGCGTTGAGTCGTGAAGGTTTGCGAGCAATGCGCTCACCTGACCACGTTGTTCCGCCGGAACCGCGCTCACGTCAACAGAGGCTGCCGCCTTGCTCGCATCAGACAACAAGGTTAACGATGTTCGAGCATACGCCCCCATTGAATCCAATCGCTCGTCCAATCGACGATCCGGATCTGCGAACACTTTGTCGAGACCTAATGCAAGCAAACGACCAGCCTCACTCGACTTGTCGCCAACTTCCAACAGAGCTCGTGCACTTCGATATTTTGTCGGAACAACGGACGCGATCCCAAGCGCCAATGCACTCACATCAGACAGCAATGCATCTGCCTGTCGAAATCGTGACGATGCCTGTTTCAACGCATCAGCAGATTGCGGCACAGAACCGGATTGCGCTGCTGCCATCACACTGCTAATTGCAGCTTGAGATGCATCTGTCGCTGCTGTTTTTTGCGCTGAGGCTGAACGATAGAGGGCAACAGCGTTGGCAGGCAATGTGACGACCAGTGCGAGTGCTGCAAATCCAACAACGGCTCGCGCAAATGAGAATCGAGGGACTTCAACGATCTGCAACGTTGTTTCAACATCCTCAACAATCTGTTGTTCTGCATGCTCCACTCGTTGGAACAAACTCTTGAAAAAAGACGCTCCGCTATACAACGCCGAACGAACGCGATGCACACTTCCGTATGATTGCGCGTAGCAATGTTCAAAAGAATCTGGCGTAAATTGCTCAGAAAACGACCAAGCATCTAACCCACTCATCAAATCCGTACTCACCGTTGCATATGTTTGAAATGGAACCCCATGCACAGCCTCAGCCAATGCAGGCGCATACAATGCATCCGGCGTTTCTACATACTCAACAGGTTCACGATCATCATGAAATGAAACTGACTGCAATGAAACAACGTACGAACTCCGACGATGCTCGCCTCGACGGACCTGCACCTCATGAGAGCGAATATGCACCAACGGAGTAATACTGTGCCGGACAACAGCCTCATCAAGTGCCTGAATTTCATCCATTATAGAAATTTCTGCAGGCGAAGAAACCTCTCGTGCCGTTGGATAGCTAAATGTTTGTACCTGTTTTCGTTTTTTGCGACTCCCCTGCGGGGTTGTAATCGTCACGCCATCTTGTTCAACAACCAAAGAAAGCAGACGCTCAAGCGAGTCCGCCCCAGCCGAGTCCGTTTCCGGTCTCCGCGGTGTTTGCGATGTATACATTCTTCCTCCCATGAAATGCAACTATCAACGTACAGATTCGTATACAGAAATCGTGCGTTCAGCGGCCTGATGCCAGTTGTGACGAGCTGCCAAAACCGAAGCCGAGCGTTTTGTTTTTTCGCGGGCAACCTCTGGTCCACTCATCACCTCCTGAACAGCGGTAAGTATAGCATTTGAATCACTGACGCGGAAGAATATTGCACCATCATCACCCAACACTTCGCGCATCACCGAAATATCGGAACAGAGAACCGGACAGCCATGCGCAATGGCCTCGAGTGGAGGAAGACCAAATCCTTCAAAGTGTGTTGGAAAAATAAACCCGGTCGCGTGTTGAAATAATGCTGAAAGACGCGCATCAGACACACGACCAAGAAATTCCACATGAGATACTTTTGATGAAATGAC
>CAZNPI010000037.1:0-7164 GCA_964575015.1 uncultured Gammaproteobacteria bacterium | reverse complement strand
GGCCAAGTGGCGGCGTCGGGTTTTGGGCAAGGACGAGGCGTTAGGGCATCGTGAGGTACATGCTTCCGTTCATGCGAAGATGTAGCGTGAAGGACTTCGAGCTGAAGACCTCGACGTCGGTAGGGCTGATTTGATTTGGCGAAATCGTTGGGAAGAACAAGAACCAGTTTTCTTCGCGGTTGATAGTTTTGCTGTATTGAAATCCACAATACGGATTCAGGCATCGGTCTGCAATGAGCGGTAGTTTGCACGTCTCGCATCGAGACGGTTCGTTGTCGCATGTGTGAATGCGTTGAATGCTGCTTGCTTTCAGGAGCCGTTCGGCATGATCATGCACGTGCCGTCCCGATCGAATCGCCCCACTGAATGCACCGTGCCGAAATTCGTCGCACCATAGCTTGGTGCATGCGAAGAGGATCGTACCGACGGATGATGTTGCATGAGCGACGGCATCGACGCACCCTTCGCACACCGCGTGAGCGATATAGTCACGTTCGACCATTCTCTCCTCCTTGAGTCTTTGGTGACGAATATGTAGCAATTTTCTGTACTTTTGTCAATCGTCTGCCCATTCACTACAATGCCCATACCCTATGACCAAAGCTGAAGCATCTGAGCGAATCGTGAAATTACGGTCTGAAATTGACCGGTATCGCTATCAGTATCATGTATTGAATGCTCTTGAGATTTCTGAGGCTGCATTGGATGCGTTAAAGCATGAGTTGTATAAGCTTGAACAGCAGTTTCCGGAATTGATCACGAAGGATTCGCCAACGCAGCGGGTTGCGGGTGAGGCGATGAAGGGGTTTGTGAAAGTGAGTCATCAGATCCCGATGTTGTCATTGGAAGACGTGTTTAGCCGCGAGGAAGCAGATGAATGGCTTGAACGTATACGAAAAATTCAACCAAACGGTACATACGATTTTTATGCAGAAGTGAAAATGGATGGTCTTGCCGTTTCTATCATCTACCAGGATGGAGTGATGGTTCGAGGTGCGACGCGAGGCGATGGTCGAGTCGGGGAAGAAGTTACGCATAACGTCCGGACGATTGAGGCATTGCCGTTAATATTGCGTACCCCGCCAGATTCGGAGATTGAGATATTTTTGAAAAAATATCAGGGTCAGGTGAATCCGGAAAAAGTTCGTCATGCAGTACGATCTCATGCTGGTCAGATTGAAGTCCGTGGTGAGATTTACATGATGAGGAAACAGTTGGAGATATTAAACAAAAAATTGAAAGAACGTGGTGAGCCGTTGTTGGCAAATCCACGAAACGCTGCGGCTGGTGCTATTCGACAACTTGATTCAAGGGTTGCGGCTGAACGTGGGCTTTCCTTTTTAGGCTGGCAGTTATTTGGAGATTTCGGAACCACAACGCACGAGCAGGCTCATGACATGATGTTGCTTCTCGGCATTCCGACGAACGAACTGAACCGTCGCTGTGCGTCATTGGATGAGGTTGAATTATTCTTTCAAGATGTTGGAAAAAAACGAGAACATCTTCCGTATCAGCTTGATGGTGTTGTGGTCAATGTGAACGATGATGCATTATTTGCGTCTCTTGGAATTGTTGGAAAAACACCTCGTGCCGCGATGGCATGGAAATATGCGGCAGAACAGGGGACGACAATTGTTCGTCATATTGAGATTTCTGTTGGTCGAACTGGAGCCCTTACGCCGGTTGCAGTCATGGACCCTGTACAGCTCGCAGGAACAACAGTGACACATGCATCATTGCACAATGAGGATGAAATTGAGCGACTCGGATTAAAAGTTGGTGATACGGTCATTGTTGAGAAGGCGGGTGATATTATTCCAAAAATTATTCAGGTATTGCCCAAGTTGCGGACCGGTTCGGAGAAAACCTTTCACATGCCAAAGGACTGTCCGATCTGTGGCTCTCCTGTCAGTCGTAAGGAAGGTGAGGTTGCTGTTGTCTGTTCAAATCCGTCCTGTTTTGCTCAAGAGCTAGCCCGTCTGCTTCATTTTGTGAGTCGACATGCAATGGGCAGTCGTGGAGTGGGTGACAAGATTGTAGAGCAATTATTGCAACAAGGCTTAGTCAAAGAACCTGCAGATTTTTATATCTTGCAGCCAGGTGATCTATTGAGTCTTGAGGGATTTGGTGAGGTTTCATCCCAAAAACTCGTTAAAGAAATTCAAGCGCATCGCGAGGTAAAACTTGATCGATTTTTGAATGCGCTTGGCATTCGCCATGTTGGTGAAGAGACGGCGCGAGATTTAGCAAAAGCTTTTGGCACGTTTGAGAAACTTCGAAATGCCAGAAAAGAAGATCTCACCGCGATTGAAGGCGTGGGTGAAGTTGTCGCTGATTCCATCGTTGATTTTTTTGCGAACCCGCGAGAAGCAGACCAAGTTGATCGCTTGTTGGAGCAGGTGACGATTGTAAACGCGGAGAAGGTGGGAGAGGGTGCTGCTGCAGGTCCATTTCAAGGAACGACATGGGTGCTCACCGGTTCGATGGAATCGCTGTCGCGTGACGAAGCAAAAGAAAAAATTCGAGCACTTGGCGGGGAGGTGAATGAGTCGGTTTCAAAGAAAACCTCTTTCGTTGTTGTTGGTGCAGATCCTGGGTCAAAGTATGAAAAGGCGAAAAAGCTCGGAGTGACGATTTTGGATGAAGGGGAGTTTTTGAAAAAGATTGGGCTCTAGGGGGTCTTGACAAAAACGGAGAAATCATGTATCTTCCTCGAGCTGAATGTGCAAAAGCGATGCCCGCTGAGCACTAAAGCGAGTGCAGTTTGCCAGAAGGATGTGCGCCATGGCCAAGGGCGATTTCACGATCAACCCCGACCGGGACTGCCCGTACTGCAAGTCGCGCGGCGTCTCGCCCGACAAGATCCAGCACGGCAAGGGCCAGCGCAAGGCCTGCGGCGCGCGTAAGCTCGGCGCGAAGCTCGTCGGCGGCATGAAGATCACCAAGAAGTAGGCCGACACCGTCGGCGCGTAGCACCTTCCTCGCGTAGTACCCGCCGCCGCCCTAGAAGTATTGGGGTGGACGGCGGTTTTCATTATCCGGACTTTCCTGTACGATCCTGGGGTATGGATTTTTCTAATGAAGACGTTATCAGATTGGCCGATTTAGCTCGGCTTGAATTGTCGCCTGAAGAGGTAAAAACGACAAAGAAAGAACTTGAGTCGATTTTAGGTTTTATTGATCGACTGCAAAAAGTGGACACAACAAATATTCCTCCAATGACAATGCCGGCAAAAAGCGTGGGGTGGCGTGAGGATGTGGCGGTGGCTTGTTCCGCTGAAACTCGAGAGCAAGTCTTGAATAATTTTCCATCACGCAAAGGTGATCTATTGTCTACACCGGGCGTGTTTGAAAAACCAAAAGGCGGAAAATAATCGCACCACTTTTTATGGCAAAACGATTAAACGAGTTAACGATCACAGAGGCCCGATCCCAGTTGGATGCGGGGGAGATTTCATCCCTAGATTTGACCCAAGCCTGTCTCAGCGAAATTCGAAGTTTGAATGGCGCGTTGAATGCATTTCTTGAAGTCTTTGAAGAAGATGCGTTAGCTGCAGCACGTGCATCAGATGAACGTCGTGCTCGCGGTGAACGTCTTGGTGTTTTAGACGGCATTCCACTTGCGATGAAGGACAACATTTTATTTCAAGGTCACAAAGCAACGGCTGGGTCAAAAATGTTGGCAACGCACGTTGCGGCGTCTGATGCCACGGTCATTCGAATGTTGAAAGAGCAGGGCGCTGTTATTTTGGGACGAACCAATATGGATGAGTTTGCGATGGGTTCGTCTACGGAACATTCCGCGTATGGTCCAACACATCATCAGCGTGATCCAGAGCGTGTGCCGGGAGGATCGTCCGGAGGAAGTGCTGTCGCGGTTGCAGCTCATTTCTGTCTGGGTGCGCTTGGTTCTGATACAGGCGGTTCAATTCGTCAGCCGGCAGCATTCTGCGGTGTTGTTGGATTGAAGCCAACCTACGGTCGTGTTTCTCGTTCCGGACTTATCGCGATGGCATCATCACTAGATCAGATTGGGCCAATGACGAAAACTGTTGAGGACGCGGCTCTGTTGCTTCAAGCGATTCAGGGTCAGGATCCACTTGATCAAACAACCAGTGATGAACCGGTTTTTGTTCCAGAATGGAAAGAGCGTCTCGCTGGATTACGCATTGGATTACCACGCCAAGCTTGGGGAGAGGGGATGTCTGATGGCGTACGAGAGAACGTGACCAATGCGGTGAAGGTATTGGAATCAATGGGAGCAACGATCACGGAAGTTGATTTGCCGTACGTTGATGAGGCATTAGCCGTCTATTACGTGTTGATGCCTTGCGAAGTTTCCGCAAACCTCGCGCGATTTGATGGGATGCGGTATGGCCTGAGAAAAGAGAATTTGCCACTATTTGAAACGTACACTCAATCGCGTGCTGAAGGATTTGGTCCAGAGGTTCGTCGTCGCATCATGTTGGGATCATATGCGCTTTCGCGTGGATATTATGATGCGTATTACGTCAAAGCAAAGCGCGTACAGACATTGATCCGTCGTGCATACGAAGCTGCATTGCATGAGGTCGATATATTGCTTACACCAACAGCGCCGACTGTCGCATTTAAGATCGGAGAAAAAACAGCTGATCCACTTGCCATGTATCTGGAAGATATTTTTACGGTTGGCGTGAACGTTGCTGGTCTTCCTGCGATTTCCGTGCCGTGTGGATTGAGTGAGGGTCTTCCGGTCGGGGTGCATCTAACCGGACGTCCGTTTGATGAAGCGACCGTTCTTGCTGTTGCACGAGCCTTTGAAGAGAACGCCAAGTAGTATGGAAGATTATATCGTCCCCACTCCATCAACGCCTTCGTGGATGTATCTTGCGATTGCGATCACCCTAGTCGTTGTTCTCTTTGTTTTCACCTGGCTTGTCATGAGGCTGAAAAAGTTTTTGACACGTCCCGAATTAGTCGGAATGACTCGAGAGGAAATGGCGCGACGATGGGTTGAAGTGCGAAAGACGAGTATGCAGGGATTGATGGGCGCGAAGCTCGCCTTGCTTGAAGCGGACACATTGTTAGACAGCGGATTAAAATCAATGATGATGCCGGGGGATACGCTTGGGGAACGGTTGAAAGTTGCGTGTTACAAATATCCAAAACTCCAAAACGTATGGTGGGCGCACAAACTCCGAAATCAGCTTGCGCATGATTCATCCTCGCAGATTACAGAAAGACAGGCACGACAAGCCCTCGATGAATTTGAACGAGCACTGAAAACGTTAAACGTGATGTAGCATGCTTCCGTATATTGAATCTCAGATTTGGTACATTGGCTCGATTCCATTTCGTACATGGGGGACGTTTGTTGCAATCGGATATCTTGTTGCGACCTGGATCGCAGCTCGTCGTGCTCGTGCAAAGGGACTGGATGAAAAACAGATTTGGGATCTTTCGTTCTGGTTATTTGTTGCCGCATTCATCGGTGCACGAGTTTTTCATGTTGTTTTTTACGATCTCACCCATTACATTCAATTTCCGTTAGATATCCTTGATCCTCGTCGTCCCGGTTTTGCTATTCAAGGTGCTTTTCTAGCTTGTGCCGGTGTATTTGCCTGGCTCACTCGCCGTCGTTCATTGGATTTTTTTGCATATGCGGATACATTGATCTGGGGCGTCCCCTGGGGTTGTGGTATTGGACGGATCGGATGTTTTTTGATTCACGATCATCCCGGAACGTTGTCGTCATTTGCGCTTGCGGTGAAATATCCTGACGGTCAATCACGTCATGATCTTGGACTGTATTTATCTATCACGGGTTTTGTGATTGGGTGTATCTTTCTCCTATTGAATCTGCGAAAACGTGAACCTGGTTTTTTCTTTGGTGCGTTTATTATTCTTGATAGCGTGTCACGACTTTGGCTGGACGCCTATCGAATCGCTGACATTCGATATTATGGATTAACACCCACGCAATGGCTGTGTATGCCATTGATTCTGCTTGGTGTGTGGATAGTGAGTTTGCCAAAAATGCAGAACATGTCACACTAATGGCAATCAAGATTATTTTTCATTATTTTAAATCAATGTATGAATGCTGAGCGAACAAAGGTTGTATTGATCGGTGGGATTGGAACGTTAATTGTCTTGTGTATCGTTGGAATCATTTGGGCCATCATGGCAGGACCAACGCCAAATAGTGGTCAGAGTGATGTTGCTGAAACGAATTTGAAGTTTTCTGATGAGAATGATCCGGTGAGGGGTTCGAGTGAATCCAAGGTTGTTGTTCGAATGTTTAGTGATTTACAGTGTCCTGCCTGTCGTGATGCAGAGCCTGGTTTGCAATATGCAATGAAAACGTATGGCGATAAGGTTCGATTTATTTGGAATGATTATCCGCTCACATCACTGCATAAAAATGCAATGGCAGCTGCAAATGCGGCACGCTGCGCGGAAGAGCAAGGGAAGTTCTGGGAGTTTCATGATATGGCCTATGATCGACAAGCGGATTGGTCTGCGCTTGCATCTCCAGGCGATCAATTTACCACGTATGCAAAGTCTCTTGGGATGAAGTCGGATGAATTTGCCAGCTGTTTGGCCGCAAATCGATATCAAAATAAGATTCAAGCAGATCAGACAGAGGGTGATCAGAATGGCGTTCAAGCAACTCCAACGTTTTTCGTGAACAACATTCGCCGAACAGGAAGACTTCCGAATGCAGAGTGGGATCGTTTGTTGAAAGAAGCTCTTGGGTCTTGACTTTGATCTCGACCTGAGAATACCCCTCCTGTATTATTTTTAGTACCTAATTTTTGACTCTTTCTATGAGCATGTTACACGAAAATTCACACGAGCAGGTGGCTGGTGCCGTCGGTCCGTTTAATGGTCCTCCAAAGACAATGTTTCTTTTGGGATTATTTGCTGGTGTCGCTTCTTGCACCACGCTCGCATTAGTCTTTGTTGTTTGGTCCATCGCATCGGGTCGCGGTTTAGCATTGGGTACCGGCAGTGCTGCGGTAGCTGCTGCCCCAGCACCATCCGCTGCTGCCCCAACTGCAGCTCAACCAACGGCTGCAGCACCTTCGGCAGCAGGTCCAATGAAACCAGTTGACGAGAAAGTAGACCATATTAAGGGTCCAAAAAATGCAAAAGTGACATTGGTGGAGTACTCGGATT
>CAZNPI010000036.1:4671-7321 GCA_964575015.1 uncultured Gammaproteobacteria bacterium | reverse complement strand
ACAGACAGACATCCGGTTGGGACAGCATCTACCACCATGTGCTTTGATTCCCCCAGTCGCATGATACTGCCGTCACCGAATCGCTCTCGAATTTGACTAATCGCTTCTTCAGCCGCGGAATGTCTCTCATCCTGTTCGTTTGTTTGTTTTGGCATATAAATGATGCTAAAAAGCCTGTTCTACTTTTGTTCTATTCTGACATACACACCACAACCATACAAGCATCAACATGTGGATAAAAAGGTGGAGCGATAAGACCATCGCTCCACACCACAGATCACTGAACGGATTCGACTCGACCGTTAAAATACGGCAAGCCATCCTTGTTGTTCGGCGTCATTGAAATCGGAAGCTGACCGTTCAGCGTCTGAATAACGACAACGCCATTCGGCCCACCACAACCGCCCATCGGACCACAGGACTCATCCCCCCAATATCCACCATTGGGAAGATTCACCTGAAACTCGAATGGCGAGGTACCGGTCGGAAGCGAGAACGTGCAGTCCAGAATGCCATCACCCGGAACAACGTCCTGACACTCGGAAACCAGATCCCATCCACGCACATTTGCTTGAGGCGGTTGCCACCACGCGAAGAGCTGGATCGTCCCAGGCATCACAGCGCCGGTATAAATGAGATGTACCAAGACAGACGAATTTCCACCGCCAGCATCAGGTGCGGACGGTACGCAGACCGGCAAACCTGCACAAACAGGATCCGCACAATCCGTCAGACCGTTACAGTCGTCGTCGATCGTATTGGAACAGTCTTCGGGATACGGCTCACATGCGCCCCAGGAACAAGCAGGCGCCGTACAAACCGGAATACCCGCGGTGTTGCAGCTCGTAATGCAGCTACCCTCCTTGGCACCGAGTTTGCACAGGAAGATCTCATCAACCTGTCCATTCCCATCATCATCAAGGCCGTTGCACGTCTCAACTGGCGGAGGTGGATTTCCCCCACCACCACAGTTTCCACCACCCGGACAAACCGGCTGGCTCGCACAGGCATGAATCGACGTAAAATCGATTAACTCGTTCTCACGCGGACCAGCAACGACATCGATCACGGACTCCGGGATCGAAACGACCTTGGCCCAGGAAAACCCCATAGCCTCAAACACGTCGCCCGAAGCAATCGCTCGCCTCGTCTGTTGTGTCGTGATGATCGAGACTTCCGATGACTCGTCCGCCTTCACAAGCGTGCCGGGTCGCAGCATCCGGTATCCCTTCGGGGCATACCCCGACTCGATCGCCGCAATCACCTGCCCATCTGCGGTCAACGACGATGCGTCGTACCCCCAGGAAATGAGCGCTTCCCAACGGATCACGTCGTAGCGCTCCTTCGTATTAGAGTATGCCATCACCACCGTAGACGAGTTCGGGCGTTGATACAGCGTCACCGGACCCAACGATTTCTGGGACGCGCCGATCTGATAGCAGTTCAGCTCATCATCCGAAACCAGCACAGAGCGCGAACTGTCGTACCGATCCATCAACATGACGTCTGGCGGAATCGGCGCAATTGTATCGTCCTTCGTGACCAACCAGAACGAACCATACGGGTCCTCAAGCAACGAACCGGACGGATGATGACGGACATCTGCAAGCACAGACTGAATCGGATCAGTATTTGCTGCGATAATCACGAACGGGTCCACCCACTGCGGGTGAGTCCAGATCCCAGTTTCAGGATCAATCGTGAATTCGCTCTTGGGCGCATAGCCTCGCACGAATAGATTCACGTTTGCTCCATTGAAGGCACCGTTTCGCATCCCCCAGTGAACATGGTGCCAGTCAACCGACTGATCCGTCCCAGACCAATAATGCGCAACATGACCCAGATACTGACCGCGCTTCACCAATGTCCCAACAGACGGATTCCCCTTTTTCTCCAACACGTCATACACCGTCTCAGACTCACACTTCAAATGACCGAGCAGCGTAGTTACGTGCTGTCCACCTTGGAACTCGTGCTCCAATACAACCAGACATCCGCGATACGCCGGATTTGCCTGCGCATCAGCACCGTATCCTCCATACGTCACATCAGTCGTGAGACGAACGACTCCATCTGCTGGTGCCACAACCTCGGTATTCACCGGGGTCTTCTTCACGATCGTGTCACGGCCGAGATGATACCCGTATGCCGTGCACTGACCGTTTTTGGACTGGAGGCAAAATCGTGTATTCTCGCTGGCAAATCCAAATCCGAAATCACTCTGATCAAATCCACTGACCGGAAATTGAAATATGTGCGCATACGGGATCCCGGTCTGCGGATCGAGCGTCAACTCGTTCTCGCTCGCTCCAGGGTCCGGCATCGTATTGATTGGCGCGCAGTTAATCGTGACGGAGACGAAAACCGCAAGGAGAAACCCCAAGACAAACCAACGTTGCGAACGTTCCATGACCGTACTCCTCTTCTGTTGTGAAAGAACCCTGCCCCACCTTCCGCCCGCGATGCATCCCGGACGCACCGTTTTGTGTGCGCAGTCGTACGCGATCTGCAAGCCGGTTGAACATTGGGGTAGTAATCGCCGTTTCGTCGATACGGTTTCATCAACCGCGATACATTTGGTGCAAACGTGCTTGCTGACGGGTGCTGCCGATCAGTTCAGACAGGCGCTCGAGCCAGGGTTCGGCCAGCG
>CAZNPI010000036.1:0-4661 GCA_964575015.1 uncultured Gammaproteobacteria bacterium | reverse complement strand
CACACTTGATATAAAAGATTCGATTTCAGGCTGCACAACGGCTGGCCATTGATAAGATGATCCGTTCTGAATCAAGAGAATACGATTTGTTCCGATGAGCGCAAAACCCGTTCCTCCCGCACTATCATTCATTGGAATCACATACCCCGTTCGTCCAGCGACCGTTGCAGGATGGACTGAGGTATTTCGTAGCATGGTTTTCAATGCAGCCTCATTCGTAATACGCATTTCAATCAACATCATCTGCGTTTCTTTTCCGGAAACTTTTACCACTGCATTTCGAACCGGCACCGTTCCAGCAAGCCACTGACCCTCAACTGGTTTCAAATCATCCTGAAGCAGATAGGTCCATTCCGGTCCAAGTCCGGAAAATACATCACCGCCATGAACTGTTGCACTTGTAAATGCGGGAACCGTTGATGTTGCATTTGATGGCGTTACTGTACGCGCTCTCCGCTCAAGAGTCGTTCGCGTCAATCGAATGGATACTGCTGCAACGAGTCCGAAACAAGCGACGGCGATCAGAATTCGTTTTGGGGTCAAAAAAGTGGAAGACATAGCGTGAATAATAACTGAAATGTCGCACGTTGACGACTTCGCAGAGGCGGGTGTGCGCAGTCACGGTTCATCCCGCTATATTCGGGAATCACGATGTCTGGTGACGCAGTGCGGTGCATAGAGCAGTCGCATGCCCATGATTGGTTCGCATGGTGCGCGTATCAAAGTTCTCTCCTCATCACATATCAAGGTCAGCATTCCTCTACACATCATCTCCACTTCAGCGAACCACGCCATAGCGGGGAACGAACGTAGGACCGCTTCTTTTCCTACCCACTCCCGATGTTACTGACCTTGCACAGTGATCTCCTTCCAGCCTCTGCGTTGCCGAGGTGCGGGGTCAACGACCCACATTCATAGACTAAGGCGAATAAAAACGATGGTCAAAATAAAGTGATAGAAGATATAAACAACCACTGAAGAATGCGAAATAAAATGCACACATAAATGATGTCAGCGCATTCTGACAAACAGCATTCTGTTCATCTCTATTAGTCAAACATCATCCCCAGCTTGTTGATAAGTCAATTTCTTGCGAAGAATTAGCCACAAATAAAGAAGCATCACGTAGACAGCACAAATAACAGCGCCTGAAACAAACACACTTCGTATTTCAAGCCACGGCACAATATCGGACAATTCCGCGAACCAAAAAACCAAACGTGTAAGACCAATAACCGGAATAGCAAATAGACCAAATGGACCTTGGCCAAGAACCATCACACCCGCTCCCCACAACATGATGAATGGGACAAGCGGAAGAATAAGAACATTCGTAAATAAGCCCGCCAAAGAAACACGATGAAATATCCAAGCAATATACGGCGCTGTCATCAGCGTTGCGGCCAATGTCATAGCAACTGACGACCTGATACACCATCGTTCTGGCAACCAACGGAGATACAATCGCACCAATGGAACCCAGGCAAGAATTCCCCACATCGCTAAAAATGATAAGGCAAAACCAATATCGTATCGTAATGCCCACGGATCAATGAGCAACAGGAATACGCCGACAACAAGTAATGACCGAAATGGATTTGAAATACGCCCAACTTCACGTGCCACGAGCATCAGCCATGCCATCAGAGCGGCACGGACGACAGATGCGGAAAAACCGACGAAGCCGGTAAAGAGAAGTAATGCGAATGAAGTACAGAAAAACGTCACACGACGACGAACATTTAATGTGAGCATTACGAGGATAATGAATTCAACAACAACGGTGACATTTGATCCGGATACAGCAACGATGTGCATAATTCCCGCGGACCGAAACAGATCTTTATCCTGTTTTGAAAACGTTCCATCACCATACAAAATTCCGCTCACAAGCGCAGCCTCGCGTTTTGGCAACGCAGCGTTGATTCGACTCGTCAGATCTTTTCGATATTGCAGAAGCCAAGACCAAGGCCACGCACCTGGCGCACGCGACACGGATCGCATCAATGATCCATCAGAAACATACACACGAGGAGCTGGCGCGATATCGACACGCCAGATGCCGAGAAAAAATGCAAGGACGATCAAGGCAAGAAAAGAGGTGGGACGTGGATGTTCCCACGTCAGAACAATGAGGATTCCGAGACCGATCAACAGAATCAAACACTCAAATGACGCGAGGGATAACCAGGGAAACATTTCGCGCAGACCGATACCAACACAGAATGAAATCATCATCCAACCAGAAAGCTCGCCAACACTTGAAGGGATAGAGAGACGCATACTCTACCGCTACCATGTTGACGAGCTTTGTTCAACGCTCTTTCCTACACCGACACGCTCACCAACTTCCCCTTCACATAGATCACCTTTACGGGCGTTTTTCCTTCAATAAATGCTTGCGCTTTTTCTGATTTCAGAGCAATTTCTTTCGCCTGTTCTTCTGTAATCTCCGCATCAACGGTGACACGATCGCGAACCTTTCCGTTTACTTGAATAACTAGCTCAAATCTTGCGTTGGTTAATTTTGATCCATCAAATGTTGGCCATGAAGCGTGATGAATCGAAGTCATGTTTCCCATCTGATGCCACAATTCTTCTGCCATATGCGGTGCATATGGAGCAAGTAATTTCAGTACGTCACCAGCAACAACTGCAGAGATCTTTCCACCTTCGTTTGCGATGGTCTTTAACGCATTCACCAAAATCATCATCGCAGAAATAGCCGTATTGAAGTGCATCTGCTCAATATCTTCTCCAACTTTCTTCACGGTTTGGTGATACAACGTCTCAACTTCTGCTGGTATCACTGCATCAACTTGAACATTTCCGGGTTCAAAGAGACTCCAAACTTTTTCTAAAAATCTCTTGATTCCCTCAATCCCCTGCGTGTCCCATGGGGCGTCTTGATCATATGGACCCATGAACATTTCATACATACGGAACACATCAGCACCATATTCAGCAACAACGTCATCAGGATTCACCACGTTTCCTTTAGACTTCGACATCTTGATTCCACCAGCACCCATAATCAACGCGTGTGATCGACGCTTGAGATATGGCTCGTTTCCACATTCGTGCGGGATCAGATCTAAATCATACAAAAACTTGTACCAGAAACGGGAGTACAATAAATGTAACGTCGTGTGCTCCATACCCCCGTTATACAAATCAACGGGCAACCAAAATTTCATCTTTTCCGGATCAGCAAACGCAGAATCATTATGCGGGTCGCAATAGCGCAAGAAGTACCAGGATGAACCGGCCCAGTTCGGCATTGTGTCCGTTTCACGTTCTGCTTTCTCGCCACATTTTGGACATGAAACTTCGACCCATGATCGAACCAATGCCAGCGGTGACTCCCCCGTATCTGTTGGCTCGTACGTCCCGATGTCAGGAAGTGTAACCGGCAATTGCTCTTCTGGAACCGGGACAAATCCACACGTCTTGCAATGCACAATCGGAATCGGCTCACCCCAATAACGCTGACGAGAAAACACCCAGTCGCGTAATCGGTACGTCGTTTTGCGCTGACCGATTCCCTTCTCTTCCAACCAACTGATCATGTCATCTTTTGCTTTCCATGTTGGAAGACCGTTCAGAAAATCGGAGCCAACATTGTGTCCCTCTCCGACAAATGCCTCTGTTAAAACTGGGCACGTGATTTCAGGATAGTTCGGACATACGACCATTGAAATTTTCAATCCAAACTTTTTCGCAAATGCAAAATCTCGCTCATCATGCGCCGGGACTGCCATGATCGCGCCTGTTCCATAGTTTCCTAAAACATAGTCCGCGATCCAGACCGGGATTTTTTCTTGATTTGCCGGATTGATTGCAAAGATACCGGAATCAACGCCCGTCTTTTCTTTTCCACTTTCAGCGGTTCGTTCCAGTTCTTCCTTTGCCATCGCCTGTGTGACGTACGCGCGAACC
Organism: uncultured Gammaproteobacteria bacterium; assembly: GCA_964575015.1. Lineage (GTDB taxonomy): Bacteria > Patescibacteriota > Patescibacteriia > 2-12-FULL-60-25 > 2-12-FULL-60-25 > JAGOQX01. The sequence continues at coordinate 722 of CAZNPI010000036.1, read as the reverse complement.
TCTTCCGTCGCTTGCCAGCCTGCGTCTATCCACGTCTTTGCCATCTCTGGTGAGATCACAACAAACGTCGCGCCAAACAACGTGTCCGGTCGTGTTGTAAAGACAGTCACGCTGTACGCTCGCTTTTCCTCATCCGTAAAATCCAGGGCAAATTTGATTTCTGCTCCTTGATTACGGCCAATCCAATTGATTTGCTGAGCGCGAATCTTTTCTAGGTAGTCAACACTTTTCAAATCATCAATCAATCGATCAGCGTACTTGGTAATCCGAATCATCCACTGCGCTTTAATACGCTGCTCCACTGGTGTTCCGCATCGTTCACAAATTCCACCCTGTGCCTCTTCATTCGCCAACCCAATCTTATCTTTCGGGCACCAGTTAATCGTCGATTCTGCTTTGTATGCCATTCGATGCGCATCGATATACTCGCGAACAGCAACATCACCCTGTGCCGAAACGGATTCTGGAATTGCTAACTCCTCTATCGGCAATGCACGACCCTCGATCTCATCAAAATAACTGTTAAAAAATTTCAAAAACATCCATTGCGTCCACTTGTAGTATTTCGGATCCGTTGTATTGATTTCGCGTGACCAATCAAAGCCGATGCCGAGCGACTGAATCTGACGCTTAAAATTTGCCGCATTCTTTGCCGTTGCATCTGCCGGCCTCACTTTATGTTTGATCGCATAATTTTCTGTCGGCAACCCAAATGCATCCCA
>CAZNPI010000035.1:0-7356 GCA_964575015.1 uncultured Gammaproteobacteria bacterium | reverse complement strand
CGAAGTTGTTTATACAACGAAAACAACGCCTTCCAATATTGGCCCGTCATCACCGTATCCATCGAGACCGGTAGATACATCGGCGTAACCCGATACTGTCCATGATAGCGGATGAGACCCTGAAGGAAAATACGCGAATCCTCGGACACAATATCCTTCTGCCAATATCCAACGTCCATAAGCATACGCAAGCTCATAGAATGAGACGAAAATGTCATCATGGTCTCGTGACGTGGAAGCTCTGTCATCAACCAGAACGTTGTGCCAAACATTGCCACTCGCACAGCAGCCGGAGATTCCCACAAATTATTGTTATACAACGGTACAGGCTGATACGAACTCTTTGTTGGCTCAGGAACCGTAAGGTAGAGATGCGTAAGATACGAAAAATACTGTGAATGAATCAACGTATCACAATCAAATGAAGACACCACGACCGTATCAGGATCAAACCCCATCGCAACCACCTCTGGCACGACCTGTTCGGCAGAATAATGGAGATTCGACCCCTTCCCAATCACCTCTCCAACAACATCCGAGGGATGCACAGTGACCCACATTCGCAAAAATCGCTTTTCAAACTCTGGAAGCAAGGCGGCACGAACCTTTTCAATATGATCGCCAGCTCGTGCCTCACCAGCAATCACGATCATAATTCGATCTGACGGATAAGACCCTCCAGCAATACGAAGTAGTGTGTCACGAATCACACCAACATCCTCTTTCACGGTCGGTAAAAAGACGAGATGGCGTACCGTATCATATCCAGGTGTCGCCGCAGCAACCACATGCCAATCTTTTCGAAGCGCATGCCGATACCTCCACCAAGAAATGAATAAAAATGGCATGTAGTACACCACACGAAATAACCAGTACAGATCAAAGACAATAACAAAATAGATCACCCAAAGCGGGCGAACAAACGAGAGGACGATGGATGCAATAATCGTAATCCAAACGAGCAAGCCCGGAATCACGCGCAGCACAAAAAGCAACGTCTTCTCAGTCCAAAATCGGTTGCGCAATCGTAATATTAGGTTCTGCATCATACAGGGGAAGAATATGTTCCGTAGGCTGACGTGTTCCGGCAAAGCACTCCGTACGCAATCGCTCAAGATCTACCGCATCTTCACATGATACGCCAATTAAGGAAACACCGCGAAGACGAGCGATCATTGTTCCAACGATCACACCCGTGCGAATCGACGTAAACGATCCAGGACCCGCAACCACACATACACCATGAAGCGGCTCTTTTCCCAACTTTTTCAGCCAACTCATGCATTCAATGACTATACCGTGTGATCGTCCGAGAGACTCACGAACCCGTACCGTGCGAACGCCAAGCAACCCAACGCGATAGGCTCGGGGCCGTGCTGCATCAATAAATAACCAAGCCATAATACACGCGATTATTTATCTAACTCGTTAATGGCAATATTTTTTGGAGCCAACAAAATAGAATCAAGAAAACGATCCGCAACCTCTTTCCGGTACGCATAGTCCTGAGGCGTCATGCACGTATAGTTGATTTCGAACCCAAGTTCTCCTTCAAGCTCCGTGACCAACTTCTTCAGCCCGCGTTCATCTAGCGTTCCAACGATAAACAAATCCACTGGCTGCTTCGGTACACCAAGAAACATTCCAAGAAATGCAAGATATTTAATATCTCCCAATGGTCGCATTCGCTGATCTAGTTTTTGATCTAAAAACAAGTGCGCCTTCGTCAACAACTGATGTAATTCACGAAATAATGGAAACCGCTTATTCACTCGATAATATTTTCGCTTTAATCCCGGTCGCTTTAATCCAGCCTCCGTCTCTTTGGCTTCGCCCTCAATAATCATTCCCAAATCAACCAAATTTTCAATTTCTCGACGAACAGCATTGATCTGCGTATCAATGCGTCGAGTTAATTCACGCACAAAAAACACCTCTTCCTGATTATGCAGAAACAGGGTGAGCAAGCGCACCCGGGTCCTTGAGCCAAATAGGTGTTCAAGCATATCTTCCCTAGTATCCTGCCTCCCCTGACGCCTCTTGACAAGAGGGAGGTTACATAACTGAATTTTAGGTAGAATGGAAGGAACGAGCCCCCAAATGGCATGAGCACCTCCGAACATCAATTCCGTATCGCAGAGATCGAAGTGGCCCGCAACCCCACTGATGAGAAAATCCTGGGGATTTTCCGTTATGAAAATGTAGGGGCAACAAAGCAGGGACCGATGCTGCTCATTATTGCGGAAATCGAATCAACGCTCTACATGTATGAGCGATTGCTCGACGTCATCAATTCAACCGCTGAACAAGCACGCTATCTTGTTTCTGGCGTTGATCAAGATCCGGTCAGCCGTTTCGAAAAATTGGTCCAACGATTAAATGAAGCCGTTGCCGCATTTTCAACGGACGAACAAAATCCGATCAGCTGGCCACGAGTCAATATTTACGTTCTTGAGCTTTCAAAAGGCCACATGTGCCTAACCGGAATCGGCAAGCTCATGAACATGTTCGTGCAAAAACAGGATGACGATAGCTATCGGAGCTTTGACCTTTTTGGATCACTCGAACAACCTGCTGAAATCGATCCAAAAAAACCGTTTGCATCGCTCATCTGTGGTGACATGCAACCAGGCGATCTATTAATTGCCGGGTCTTCCAACCTTGACCCACTGCGAACAGAGGTCCGTCTCAAAGAGCGTATCACCTCTCTCCCTCCAGTCACTGCAGCTCTTGAAATCAAACAGGACCTTGAACGGCGCTCTATTCCGGACCACTACATCGCAGCCATCATTAGTAGCCATGAAATCCGACAGCCAGTTCATGAGACTCAACCGGTCGTAGTGGAACCTGAAGTTCCAGCGAGCACAGCTTCAATTCAACGATTACGCGAAACTGAGCAAGAAGCAGAACACCACCTCGCACCCGTCGTTTCACCGATCCGTACATCTGTTCCAGTTGAAAAATGGATGACAGGATTGAAAACAATGGCACAGACAACAGTAAAATACATCACGCAGCAATTACCACGACGACCAGGAACCGGACACGGAAAAGAGGCCATGGAGCTCGCCAGTCTCCGAGGTATGAGCGCTGGATACGGAACGGTCTTTACCAAAAAACGCAAACTTGTCCTGGCCGGTATTGGTGCAGGGATCATCATCCTCGGCTCAAGTTATGCATGGTGGTCACATTCAAAAAAAATCGCAGCAATCGCCACAGCATGGAATAACAGCTTCAGTCAGGCACAAGACAATCGCAATCGAGCCGAATCAGATCTGATCTACGGAAATGAGGAGCGAGCTAGAGCTGAGTTAAACACCGCAACACAACTCGTCTCATCCCTTCCACAAGATACTCCGGATCGACAGAGCCGCATGAATAAATTCAATGCTGAATTGAACACGCTTCGAGAAAAACTCAAAAAAGTTACACCGATCAATTCAGTCAGTGAAATCACACTCCTCCCTCCGGGGACATCTGAGGGAAGCTTGGTAGCACCAGTCATCGTGAAAGAATATGGCTACGCGATCGACACATCATCAAACTCGATCATCAAAGTAAACCTCAATGATCGAACCACAGAACGTCTACCGTACAATTCAACACGTAGCCCAATCGTGACTGCTGCAGAAGGAGCAACCAGCATCCTCTTCGGCACAAAAAGTGGAGAGCTTATCAGCTTGAATAAAGCGAATAACTCAATCGCAACTATCCCGTGGCAACAAACCAAAGCCTCATCAACACAAGCGCTTTCACTATACGCATCAAAACTATACAGCCTGGATGCAGATCATAATCAGATTTGGCGTTCACAAAAATCCGGAGACGGATATGGCCCAGAATCTGCATACATTAAAGCCGCAAACACAGCCCTTCAAGGCGCAATCGGTATTGCCATCGATAGCAACGTCTATGTCTTGAAAAATGATGGCACTCTTCTCAGATTCTTATCCGGTGGTCAGGAAGGATTTTCCCTCTCCCCTGTTGATCCACCACTTCGTGCCGCATCCGGAATCTGGACCAGTATTGATAGCCCAAACATCTACATCTCTGACCCAGCAGACAAACGCATTCTGATCTTCGATAAAAACGGAAACCTCAAATCACAACTTACATCACCACTCTTGAGCGCACCAAAACAACTCTCTGTAGATGAAGCAAACAAGCGACTTCTCGTCGTTGATGGAAATCGACTCTTGCTCGTACCACTTCCATAACGTATGAACATACAAAAATACTCGGACGCATTGTCCGAGTATTTTTTCGTCTGAATGACGCTTATTTGAGGGTGACCTTTCCGCCAGCTTCTTCGATCTTCTTTTTGATCTCTTCTGCTGTGGCTTTGTCTGCACCTTCCTTGACCATCTTTGGAGCTGCATCGACGATGTCTTTTGCTTCCTTCAAGCCAAGACCCGTGACTTCGCGGACAACCTTGATCACACCGATCTTGTTGCCACCGACCTCTGTCAACTCAACGTTGAATGAGGACTTCTCTTCTGCTGCAGGAGCGGCTGCACCAGCACCAGCCATCATGACAGGAGCGGCTGCGGACACACCGAACTTCTCTTCCAACACCTTCACGAGTTCCGCGAGGTCGAGGACGGACAACTTTTCAACTGCTTCGACGAGTGCCTTGAATTTCTCTGGCACTGCTTTTGTTTCTTCTGACATAAAATTGATATGAATTGAGAATTGAATTAAGCAGCTGGCGTCTCCTCAGGAGCCGGAGCTGATTCTGCAGGAGCCGCTTCAACGACTGGAGCAACTTCTGGGACGGCTTCAGGAGCCTTCTCTTCTACAACTGGCGCTGGAGCAACCGGTGAACCGCTTTCGCGGGATTCACGAATAGCATTCAACGCGCGGACAAAGGCAGAAACTGGAGCGTACATCGTTCCAACCACCATGCCGAGCAACTCCTTCTTGGAAGGGAGCTTGGACAAGGCAACGGCCTTCTCCTGGTCAACCATCACGCCTTCGAAGAGACCGCCGACAAGCTTCATGCTGGTCTTCTTCGCTGCGTCTCCCAAAACCTTGGCTGGAGCAACTTCGTCTTCAAGACCGAATGCGGCACCAAGCATGCCTGGGAACTGCTTTGCATTGAGCACGACGCCAGCCTCTTTGGCTGCAAGCGTGAACAATGACTTCTTCGCGACAACGTAGTTGATATTGGCTTCACGTGTCTTCTTGCGAAGATCAGAAACCTGTTCAACCGTCATCCCCTTATAGTCTGCAAAGATCACGGACTTGGCGTTCTTGAACTCTTCCACCAAGCGGTCCTTTGCGACCAACTTTTGTTGACGTGTTTTTGGCATAAATAACGAGAAATCAATCAATGTTGAGGTTCGACCTTTTAAAACACCCACAGTCGTCCTGTGGGTTCCGTCCCCTAAATTAGATATATTGGGGACAAACTCCTCGGTAGGGCCACGCTTTTACGTGATTTACATCGCCTATAATGGCGCTCCCCACTGTCTCAGGACTTTGAGTGTTGGCTGAAGGATAGCGGATTGAGGGGAAATGGTCAAGAGTTGATACCCTGGGCCCTTATAAAAAATAAATAACCCCGTCCAACGGCCCGCCTCTCGAGAGAAGTGGGGTCGGACGGGGTCCAGAAAGTCTAGGTCTACTTACGGACGAACAGGAACCGGGTGTTGGAAGGCCACCACTGAAGGCCAAACCATTCCAGACCGAAGTAGCGCCTCTTGGAATCACCAGACAGCTTCGCAACCCACGACGCCGCAGATGAGCCTAGGGCGACAATCGAGAACCGGTGCTGCAACGCGGGGTTAGCCTTGGCGAACGCGCACGCTTCGAGATGGGTCGCGGGACGATAACCACGCTTATCCATCTTGGCAATAATTACCTCGCTCATCGCGCTGCGGCCAAAATCCTTCAGCAGCATCACCCGATTGCCCGGAGCCTGGTCGATCTCGGCACACGACGAATGGAGCCGCCACTCGCAGTCGTCGTAGAGGTAGAGCGTCACTGGCACGCCATCCTTCGAGAGCTCGGCCTCGAGCTTCTCCTTGTCACGAGGCATGTCATATCCCACGGGCACGAGGTACTCGTCCCTACCAAGCGGACGCTCTTCCGCGAATCCGGTCGGGACCAGGAGATCCGCGATCTGCCGCTGAAGCGCTGGCTCATTCATGATTCGGCGCAAGTGCTGCATGTCGCCGCCCTGCGCCATCACCGCATGCGCGATCACTTTGAAGACCTCGGATGCGAAGCCCTCACTGCTGATCACCTGCGCAATATCATTATTCCTTTGTTTCGAACGCGTCATGATTGCAACTCCGCTGCTCGGAACCGCCCCTCAACCCCACGTCAATGCAGGGCCACAAGGCTCGCCTACACATAACAAAAAAAGTCCATTTTGTCAAGGGTCCAATGTAAAAATTTGACGTAAATATAAAAAATCTACCCTTGCAACCTCAAGCCCCATCAATCACCGTCCCCACAAACTCTGTCTGGTCGATAATCGCCTGAACATTCTTCAAATTCTTACCCTGAGCAATCACTACCTCTAACCCCATTTTCTGTGCCAACTTTGAAGCAATCGGGTCGAATGGCGCGTTTGCGCCTGGTGACCACTTGTCGCCGACGATCTTTCGAAAATCTTTCCAGGTGATGTGATCGACTGGTACGGCGTCTTCAAACTTCGATGGATCCTTGTCGTAGACCATGTCGATGTTCGTCAAATTAATGACGCGTTTTGCGCCGTATTTTTTTGCTAATCGGACAGCGATATAATCAGTACTCCATCCCGGCTTCCATCCGGCTGCGATCAAGACAGGCTTTGTCCATGTTCCGGCTCGTGTTGGATCTTTGATCACTCGATGCAACGCAACATCACGAAACAAGGCGCGTAGGAGGTGACCATTCAAACGTGTCGCGTGGATTCCTAGCCAATCAACATCTTCTGATGCGAGATGCACGATTGAGTTTGCCGCTTTCTGATAATCACGCGCGGTTGATCCTCCACCAACGACGATGATGAATCGTTTTCCTTTTTTGGTCTCATCAATCACCAAATGCCGAAACGCCTCGAGATACGAGACGTCAATGCCGGATTGCGGAACCACGATGGAACCGCCGATCGAGATAACAAGTGGAGGCTGTTTTGTCATGACTTGAAGAGTCCATTAACCAACCAGGAAACGACCCAGTACACCAACGCCCCTAAAAAAGCAGCACGAAAATTTGAAACATCAAATCCCTTCACAATTGTTGATGCGAACCAAAACATCAACGCATTAATCACAAGTGTAAATAATCCAAGCGTCAGGATATTCACCGGAAGCGTCAGGAGAAGAATCAATGGACGAATTAACGAATTCACTAAACCAATCACCA
>CAZNPI010000034.1:5205-7448 GCA_964575015.1 uncultured Gammaproteobacteria bacterium | reverse complement strand
GATGGGATTGGTTTCTCCGGGAAATGTTCATGCAAGTGATACTCAGTGCAAGGCGTTGTTAGAACTTTGTAAACGGCAAAAGTTTTCCCGAGTATTTTTGCACGCGTTTCTTGATGGCCGCGATACGATATTCAATAGTGGAATTGGATTTATCCAGGAAATGGAAGAAAAGATGGCGGAATTAAAAGTTGGGAAAATCGCCACGCTGTCCGGACGTTTCTATGCGATGGATCGAGATAATCGATGGGATCGAATCCAGCAAGCCTATGATGTGATGGTGTTGGGTACATCTGTTCCAAGTGCGATATCGGCAGTCGAAGCAATGCAGCAGTCTTATGATGCAAAAGTATATGATGAGGAGTTTGTGCCAACTGTTCTTCAGAAGGGTGGCAAGCCTATTGCGACAATTGCATCCGGTGATTCGGTTATTTTTTTCAATTTTCGTCCAGACCGTGCTCGTGAATTAACGAAAGCATTTGTCCTTCCGTCATTTGATAAATTTCCGCGCGAACCACTTCAGGATCTGTGTTTTGTTACCATGACTGAATATGAAAAAGATTTGCCTGTGATTGTTGCATTTCCACCGCAAGCGATTGAAAATTGTTTGGCAAAAATCGTATCAGAGGCTGGGTTGAAGCAATTGCACATTGCAGAGACGGAAAAATATGCTCACGTCACATTTTTCATGAATGGAATGATTGAGCAGGAATTTTCCGGTGAAGATCGAGTCATCATTCCGTCACCTCGCGTCTCAACATACGACAAGGCGCCAGAGATGTCGGTCATGCCGATTGCAGAAAAAATTGTTCAAGAGGTTGGAAAAAATACATATGATTTGATCATTGCAAATTTCGCGAGTCCGGATATGGTTGGTCATACAGGCGACGAAGAGGCTACAAAGAAGGCGAACGAAACGGTTGACCGTGCACTTGGACTTATTGTGAACGCGGTGTTAGCGGCAAATGGTGTATGTATTGTTACGGCAGATCATGGAAACGCTGAGGAGGTAAAGAATCTAGTGACCAGTCAAATTGATAAAGAGCATTCAACGAATCCGGTTCCTTGTATTGTGATCGGTAAACAGTTTGAAGGTGTCCGTGCACCAGTTGGTGATGTTGTTGGTGGTGACCTCTCTTTGACAACGCCGGTCGGAATGCTTGCCGATGTTGCGCCGACGATTTTAAAATTATTGGAGCTTCCTCAGCCTCCAGAAATGACAGGAAGGTCCTTATTATAATGGTATGACAACTTCGTCCTTTGATCTCTCGTTTGTCCTTGCTGCGCAGCAGATGATGTTTGCAACACCTTGGATGATTGCTGTTGCGGTTTTTTGCGCACGTTGGTTGATCCTCCTATACGTATCGTTTGGATGTGTAATGTTAGCTGTTCAGTCTTCAAGATTACGTCATGGTGCGCGTGAGGCATTTTGGTCACTGTGTATTGCGGTGATGCTCACGTCTTCACTTTCGGCAATGGTGTTGCGACCGCGACCATTTGTGAACCATCCTGATGTGCGTCTTTTGATTCCGATTCCATTTAATACCTCATTTCCATCCGGGCATACAGCTGCGGCTATTGCAATTTCTTGCGCGTTATTTGTTGCAGATCCGGTTTTGGGTGTTGTTGCATTTTTGATTGCAAGTTTTATTGCATTGAGCCGAATCATGGTTGGTGTGCATTATCCCTCAGATATTTTAGGTGGTGTGGTCATTGGGTTATTGAGTTTTGGTCTTGTGCGTGCCGGTCATCGAGCTCTTCGTCGAAAAGAGATTGTTCAGGCATCGGAGCGACATCATCACGGACGTATCTGATATATGACCAAGCGTTTTCTCATAGTCTGTGGATTCATCTTGGTATTACTTTCAGTATTGTGGTTTGTGAACCAGGCACGATATGCAAAGCCGTCTGCGGATGCATCATCTGTTCGAATTCAGATCGATGAGAAAATGGGTATTTCAACGGTTGCGGAATTGCTTGCTACGAATGGTATTATTTCGTCCCGCTACGGATATCGATTGTATGGGTTGTTTAACCCTGAGACTATGCATGTTCGAACCGGTGAGTATGCATTAAAACCTGGGATGAATTACCGGGCGATTGCGCGTACCCTTGCATTGGGTCCGCCGCGAGAAGAGGTGGAGTTGAAGGTTGTGAACGGCTGGGACTTGAGGGATGAGGCAATCCTGTTACAGGATTCTGGAATCGCAACTTCTACATTTATGGAGCGTTCACGCGCATCTGAG
>CAZNPI010000034.1:0-5195 GCA_964575015.1 uncultured Gammaproteobacteria bacterium | reverse complement strand
CTATGCACTTCCGCGTGAGAGCTCGTTAGAAGGATATTTATTCCCCGATACGTATCGGGTTTGGAAGGATCAATTACCTGACAGCTTAATGCGAAAGCAGCTTGAGGAATTTGCAAAACGAGCAGATCGGATTGCACTCGAGGGAAAGAAACAGGGAAGGACACTGCAAGAGATTGTAACGTTGGCATCGATTGTTGAGAAAGAAGTTTCAACTCCGGCAGATCGAAAAATTGTTGCAGGTATTTTTCTGAATCGTATTGCTGATGGCATGATGTTGCAGTCAGATGCAACGGTGAACTACATCACTCAAACGGGGAGAACACGATCAACGCAAAATGATTTGAATATTGATTCTCCGTATAACACGTATCATCACGTTGGGTTGCCGCCGGGACCCATTTGTAATCCAGGGGAAGATGCATTAGAGGCTGCACTTCATCCAACGCCATCGTCGTATCGGTATTTTTTGACGGATTCGAATGGAAAGGTGTATTACGGAAAAACATTTGAAGAACATCAAAGGAATCGGCAAAAAGCATTTGGAAATTGAGTTAAGGTGTTTATTTTGTCATTCTCTTGCGCCTCGGCTACTCTTTGGCCATGCAAGGAAGAACCGTTGATTATCATCGTGAGCTGAATCAGGAGCAGCTGGCTGTTGTTTTGGGCGGAGATGGGCCATGTTTGGTGTTGGCAGGTGCAGGCTCCGGCAAAACACGAACCGTGACATATCGCGTATCCTATTTGATCGAACAGGGAGTGGATCCAACACGCATCTTGTTGCTGACGTTCACGAACAAAGCTTCGCGTGAGATGGTCAGCCGTGTGCAGCAGCTCGTTGGTGGAGGTGCGACGGGTATTTGGGGTGGAACATTTCACTCGATCGCAAATCGGATCTTACGAGGTTCGGCAGAGCAAATTGGATTTTCTTCACGTTTCACGATCCTGGATCAGGATGATGCGCAGAGCCTCGTGAAAGCGGTTATGAAGGAGATGCATATTGATCCAAAAGCAAGACGATTTCCAACAGCAGCCGTTGTTGCGAATATTCTGTCATATCGAATGAACACGCAAACAACGATTGAAGAAGCACTGGAATTAAAGCACCCCCATTTCTTTCAGTTCGCTTCAGAGATTAAAGATATTGGTCAGCGATATCATGATCGAAAGCGCGCATCGAATGCGATGGATTTTGATGATTTATTATATTACTGGTTGCGGCTGATGGATAACCCGGTGATGGCACAACGGATTAGTGATCAGTTTCAATATGTACTGGTTGATGAGTATCAAGACACGAATGCACTGCAGGATGCGATCGTTGCAAAGGTTGCGGCCATTCATCGGAATATTCTCGTTGTCGGTGATGATGCACAGTCGATTTATGCATTTCGAGGAGCAGACGTGAAAAATATTTTACGGTTTCCGAAGGATTGGCCCGGGGCAAAGATGTTTAAGTTGTTGACGAATTATCGATCGGTTCCGGAGATTTTAGATGTAGCAAACGCATCACTTGATCATAACGTGAATAAGTTTCAGAAAGAACTTGTTGCTGTGAAGCCTCCGGGGAAGAAGCCGGTTGTTGTTCCTGCATCATCTGCTCGACAAGAGGCTCAGTGGATTGCGGAAAAGATATTAGCGATTCGTGCAGAGGGTGTGGCGCTAGCAAATATTGCTGTGTTGTTTCGCTCATCAGCGCACTCGCAGGCATTGGAGTTTGAATTGTTGCGTCGCGATGTTCCGTTTGAATATCGGGGAGGATTAAAGTTTTTTGAACGAGCGCACATTAAGGATGTATTGGCATATATTCGAATCATTGATAATCCGAAAGACGAATCTGCTTGGTTGCGTGTGATGAACTTGCAAACTGGCATTGGCGCAGCGACGGCCTTGAATCTTACGACTGCATTGATTCAGGTTTCAGACATGGAACGGATTTTACAAATAGACATTAGCTCGCGATTAGGTGCTAAAGCACGACAGGGTTGGGAAGCGTTTGCGGATATTGCTCGCCGTGTTGTTGCCGAAGGTCCGCTGCCTTCTCATATGCTCCGTGCCATTATCAAATCTGGATATCAAGATTATCTGGAGCGAGAATATCCGGATTGGCGAGAGCGTTTGGAGAGCGTTGAACAGCTCGCAATCTTCGCGGAAAATTATGCAACGGTATCGGAGTTTTTAGCTGATATCGCGTTATATGATACGGCGTTCGCAGGTCGTGATACGAGTTCAGATCGGGGAGAAGAACGAATGGTCCTTTCAACCGTGCATCAGGCAAAAGGGTTGGAGTGGGATACGGTGTTTGTTATTCACTTAGCTGATACCGCATTTCCAAATCGTCGAGCAATGACTGAGGAGGGCGGGTTGGAAGAGGAGCGCCGATTATTTTACGTGGCGGCAACGCGTGCGCGACGACAATTATTTTTAACCGTCAGTGTGTTTACTGTCATTGTGTTTGTGTCATTGTGTCAGCCGTCATTGTTTATTGAAGAGTTGCCACCTCGATTGTTGGATCGAGTTGAGCTACGTGATGGACGAGCTGGTGCCGCACAAAAGCGGTCATCATGGTCTTGGGATAGTGGTGACGGCGGGTATGAAGAACCTACAATTCAGTTAAATGATGACCGGCCTCGACCTTCGTTGCCATCATCAAGTACAAAGACAGTGTGGAAATCTTCACGTCCATCCTGATATGTCCTGGATCTATGAATCGATCACACGTGACTCTGAGGTGAATAAGAAGATTATTGCGACACGATTATTTGGAAGATGGGAAGTTGTTGCAGATGGTGGGTTTCAAACCACACCGTATGTTACAAAGGTGTGGAAGCAGGCGGTACGACAGATTCCGAAACAGGGTATAAGGAAGATATTATTGCTCGGCTTTGCGGCCGGAGGTCTTGTTGAAGATCTGATGTGGAGATATCCATCCGCAAAGGTTACAGCGATTGAGTGGGATGCGGTGATGTTGGAATTAGCAACGCAATTGAAATTATATCGGCCGGAACATCAGCCGCGTTTCATGCTCGGAGATGTGAGAGAAGTTTTGCCAAAACTCACAGAACAATTTGATCTTATCTTGTGTGATGTATTTCAAGGTTTGCATGAAAGTGATGTGATCGCAGAGGATCGATTTTTGTCCGCTTTGCGTCCACGATTGGCGCGTGACGGATATTTGTTGGTAAATACGTATAAGGGTCTGCAGCGATTTATTGCGATTGATCGATTTTTTTCGCGTCATAAGACACGCCATATCCAAATGAATGATGTGGCGTTGTATCGTCATGTTGGTCGGGGAAATATTGGTGATCCACTTCCTGAGGGCTATCGTCATTTTCGTGCAACAGACGCATTTGTGATCCGTGAAGGGAGCAACGGATCTCCATGGCATCCGGTTGGCGTTCCGGGGTGTATGGGCGCGCGTTGGATGCATGGACCACTGCGATTTGAGGGATATCAGTCAGACATTGAACCGGTGATTAAGCCCGGTGGTCCACGACGCATGATTACGTGGCAACCGTTTCGTCCCATACCAAAACCACCAGGCTGGCATCAATCGTGGTCGCAACCAAACGCGCATTTGACCGGATTTGCAGAAATCATCGATCCATCTGCGTATTGGAAAACCTGGTCTTCACATGCGCAGCGTCATCGCACAAAATGGTTGCGTGAGCAGCAATATGAAATGGGGGATATCACGGGTGCAGAATTTATCGAGGCGTATCAAGGAGCAAAAATGAAATTGGGTTTGAAAGGAATGTCGCTTGGATTAGTAAAACATAAAATGGAACGTCAAGGATCATTTGTTCAATTTCATGGTGCACGTGATCGAGTCACCGGAAAAATTGTCGCAGGCTTCGCTGTTGTTGATGTTCCGGAATCCAATCAAGCGTATCACCTTGCCTCATTTATGTTGCCGGAAACAAAACACACGTCTGTTGGCGTTGGGTTAGTTGATGAGTGGTTCAAGCGTGGGATTGCAAAAGGATTTCGATATCTTGATTTTGATTTATTCTATGCTCCGGGTGATCCAACTTCATGGAAAGGTTTTAGTAAGTTTAAAGGACAATTCGGAATCACCTTCATTCGATATCCGAAACCATTTATCAAGTTTGTGTGGTGATGTTCTTTGATCTTTCCGCTCTTTCATGTTAGATACACCTCCATATGCGAACGGCACGAATGCGTTTTTTGGCACATCCGGATAAGGCGTGTGATTTAGTCGCTGAATCCATTGTTGATGAATATTTGAAACGGGATCCAGAGTCTCGCGTGCGCGTGAGTGTTGTTGGTGGACGTGGTGCATTGTTTGTTTCCGGTGATGTAAAAAGTCAGGCGGATTTTGATGTTGCGGCATTAGTGCGTCGTGTCCTTGGTTCGATCGGCATCATGGGTGAACTTGAGCCGTTCGTTTCACTAGAGCCCGTTGTTCCGGATCAGGCTTCCGCATTTTCACTCGGTCCAGAGACGGCTGTCACGGTTCTGGGATACGCAACGCAGGAAACGATTGAGCAGAGTCCTTTACCGCTTTATGTCGCGCGCTGTATCGCGAAATCTTTAGAAGAAAAACGACAAACAGATGAACGGTGGTATTGGCTTGGGGGCGACGGAGAGATTGCGGTCACAGCAGATGCCCGAAGCATCACGAGAGTTGATTCATATGTTGAACATGGAAATCGTAGTCTGAATGAAACTCGAACAGATATTGAATCAATGATTCGTCCACTCGTTGGAGATGCTCAGATTGTTGTTAATGCAGTTGGTGAAAATGAAATTCGTGGTATAGGAAATATGATGGGTGCGTCTTGTCGTGACGCGTCTCCGTATGGAGACATGCTTCCATATCCTGCTCGATCAATTGGGAGAGATATTCGTGCTCCAGAAAAGGCGGGAACGTGGCTTGTTCGCGCCGCAGCTCGCCAGCTTGTCGTGCGAGGTGCGCGCGCTGCGATGGTCACAGCATTGTATGTTCCCGGTGAAGATCTTCCCGTTCTGATAACGGCACGCGATGAGAAGGGAAAAGAGTTGCATCAGGAAATTGATCTGCAGTCGCTTTCGTTGCAGCGGGTTGTTCGTGAGTGGTGGCGACCGGGGCTTAATGTAGATGCTGCGCGTTGGGGATGTATTGGAGAGAGCGGGTTGCCCTGGGAAGTGTAGATTTGCTACAATGCCTCAACTATGAGATTCATCTATCCTTT
>CAZNPI010000033.1:7344-7698 GCA_964575015.1 uncultured Gammaproteobacteria bacterium | reverse complement strand
TTCCGTAAAGGTCGTTGACCAGAGCGACTTTACCGCCTTCATTCCCATAATCCAGTTCTCTACTTTTTTTCGTTCAACATCAGGCACATTCGAAATATCTGGAAGGAATGTAAGGGCTTGTTCAAACTGATCAATGACCGGGAGCATCTCATCGAGAAGCCGTTGATTTGCAAATTTCGCATAATCCACACGCTCTCGTTCCGTATCTCGTTTTAAATTTGCGTAATCAGCCTGAGCTCGCTTCCATCCGGCCAGATATTCCTCACAATGAGCACATGCAGATGATTCTTGAATTGGTTCTACTGATTCATCCATAGAGTTATTTTTGTGACATTAATTCTTGAATAGTTGAAA
>CAZNPI010000033.1:0-7322 GCA_964575015.1 uncultured Gammaproteobacteria bacterium | reverse complement strand
CGACGATAATCCATTCGCATCGGACCAAGAACTCCGAAGAGCGTCCCGTCCTCTAGTGTGAACATCATGCTGCTACAGGCGTTCCCAAACGGACACTGCTGACCAATCAACGCTACAGGTTGATCAAATCGAGTTCGACGGACTACGTGAAGCACTTCATCCAAACGATCAAGAATTTGACCAAGCCCGACCATTCGATTCCAATCTCGAAATTCTGGTTGAGCAAATAGTTGTGAGAGACCGGTGTAATAGGTGTCTGCTTCTCCTAATCCGACGACGATAGCGTTTCCTGAAATTTCTGCGATTCGTTTTGCGATGAGTTTAATCCGTCGATGCTGATCAGTTTGATCACTTGCAAGACGTTCAAGCTCCAGGCGATCATGCTTCCCCAATGGCCGATGGTCCAAAAGCTCATCAACGTACAATCGATATCCTCGCTCTGTCGGAATACGACCGGACGATGTATGTGGCTGCATCATCAAACCCTGTTCTTCTAATTGCGCAAACCAATTTCGCACGGTTGCCGAACTCACATCGAGCCGGTGTTTTTCCACTAAAGACTGCGAACCAACCGGCTCAGCCGTTTCTATAACTTCTTCAACAACGAGGGCAAAAAGCCGCTTTAGACGCTCATCCATACTTAGCAGTCAATACTTTAGAGTGCTAGCTTAGAAGCGTCAAGTGCAAACTGTTCAAAAACCTACTCGTACCGTAAAGCCTCAATCGGGCTCAGTAGAGCAGCTCGTCGTGCAGGGAAATATCCAAAAATAACTCCAATGGCCGCAGAAACAGTAAACCCAATCACAGCACCGTTCCACGGAATTTCAAAATTCCATCCGGATTGAAATTGGGAAATGATATAAATACCAAGCCAGGTCAAAACAAGACCAAGGACAACCCCGATCAATCCGGCAATAACTGTCAGCATTATTGCTTCAGCTAAAAACTGACCCAAAATATCTCTGCGACGCGCACCCAACGATTTTCGTAATCCAATTTCACGCGTACGCTCAGTCACGGTCACGTACATAATGTTCATAATACCGACACCGGCGACAACCAGTGAAATGGAGGCAATGGAACCCAACAAGATCTGTAATATCGAACCGATCACATCAGCATTCTTCATCGCATCCTCTTGACTCGCTACACGAAAATCATCTTTTGATAAAATGTTATTTGGATTTTCAATGTTATGTGTTTCACGCAGTGCAATGCGAATCAGTTCTTTCGCCTCACTTGGTCTTGTGTCTCCGGTTTTTACACCGATAAAATTCAATCGATTTTTATTATAGAGATCAAACGCTGCTGTAACAGGAATATAGACTTGCTGATCCGCGTCTGAAAAAAATCGGGTTCCTGCTGGAGCGATAACTCCGATTACTTTAAATGACTGTTTAGAGATTTTCACCGTATGGCCAACCGGAATTTCTTGACCAAAGAGCGCATCAGCAATCTTCGATCCAAGAACAACGACACGGGCATGACTTTGAATATCATCTTGCGAGATATATCGACCGGATGCAACAACTTCACTAAACACAACTGTTTCATCTGGTGTGGAACCAGAAATCTGCGTGACGCGGTCTACACCACCATACGAAACCAAATCACGTGTTGCCATGATTCCCGTAACAGCTCTTGGCCAATTCAAGGAACGAAGCTTATCCAAATCTTCCATTGTGAGCGTCTGCTTTTGCGTTGCACTTGGAGGACCGCCGCGCGTTGTATCCCCTTTACCATTTGAAATAAAAACAAGGTCGCTTCCAAATGAAGCCACCTGCGAAAGCAGGTAACGCTGAGCTGCCTGTCCAACGCCAATCATGAGCATCACAGAAGCGATACCGATAATAATTCCAAGCATCGTTAAAACCGTCCGGCTTTTATTAATGACAAGCGCGGCAAGAGATAATGGAAGAAGGTCTCTGAGTCGCATACTTATTCAAAACGCAATGCATCAATCGGATGCAAAAATGCGGCACGACGCGCTGGGAAATATCCAAATGTAACACCAATCAATGCTGATACCGAAATACCGAGAAAGACGCCGTTCCACGACATCGAAAACTCCCATCCCGATTGAAAAGAACTAATAATCTGAATCCCAAGCCATGACAATCCAACACCCAATGCCGTTCCAATGATTCCCCCAATCATCGTTTGTACGATCGCCTCAACAAGAAATTGACGAAGAACATCACGACTACGCGCGCCTACTGCTTTTCGTAACCCAATCTCATGGGTTCGCTCCGTAACACTCACATACATAATATTCATGATCCCAATTCCTCCAACGATTAATGAAATTGCAGCGATAGAAACCAGCAAGATCTGTAAAATATTCGTAATCGTATCTGCGCTACGAATCAAGTCTTCCTGTGTCATCAGATGAAAATCATCTTTTGATAAAATCCCTTCTGGATTATCGATTCCGTGTCTCTCGCGTAGGAGAATTTGAATTCGATTTTTTGCTTCAGCTAACGGGACCGTTGGACGAAGCGAAATCATGGACACATATTTTTTATTATACAGGTCCATTGCTGTGGTTACCGGGATATACACCTGGGTATCAACGTTTTGAAATCCCTTTGTTCCAGATTTCGCCATGACACCGACAACGCGAAAATTTGAATTTGAAATTTTAATACTTTTCCCAATCGGATCCTCGGCACCAAACGCTGTGGTTGCAATATCATTGCCTAACACCGCCTCCTTCGCATTCCCATCAACAGCTGATGATTGAAAAAACACCCCAGCACGGGTCTGAATGTCATTTAATCGAATCTCGTCAGGCATGGTCCCAACAACCTGCGCATTCGTTGTGAAGCCTCCAGCAGTCACTTGATCATCTTGAGATAATTTTCCGACGATCATCGCAATCCATGGCACTGATTGAAGCTTTTTTACATCCTTCATGGTTAACGACTCCTTCACAAACAGAGACGGTTGACCCTGATCTGTTTCTGGACCATTTGCAACAAACATCGTGTCTGATCCAAATGATGAGATCTGAGCGAGAATATATCGCTGCGCAGCCTCACCAACGGACAACATCAAGATAACCGACATCACACCGATCACAATTCCAAGCATGGTTAAAATAGATCTCGCTTTTGTCCGCGCAAGACTTTGCAGAGAGCTTTGAATAAGATCGTTCGTTGTCATGATTATTTCAGTACACTTCCGTCTTTTGCGAGTCGACGATTCTTGACCTGCTCATCTGATTGAACCAGACCATCACGAATTCGCAAAATGCGCTGCGCATGCTCCGAGGTATATGTTTCGTGCGTCACCAAGATGATGGTATGCCCATGCTTCATGTTCAACTCCTGTAATAACTCCATGACTTGTGTTCCTGATTTTGAATCCAAGTTTCCCGTTGGCTCATCTGCAAAAATAACAGATGGCTTTCGAATCAGCGCACGCGCAATAGCCACGCGCTGACGTTCACCGCCAGAAAGCTGATTCGAGAGATTGTGCACGCGGTGCCCCAACCCTACAGATTCAATCGCTTCAATAGCCATTTCGTCACGCTTCGAAACTGGAATATCGGAATAGAGCAATGGCAATTTCACATTCTCCAACACCGTTGTTTTAGATAACAAATTAAATGCTTGAAAAATAAACCCAACCTTTTCCCCTCGCAAGCGAGCCAATTCATCATCACCTAATGTTGAAGCATCCCGACCTTCAAACAGATATGTTCCACTGGTAATAGAATCTAGAAACCCGAGAATCTGCATGAGCGTTGATTTCCCAGAACCTGATGGCCCCATGATTGCGACAAATTCACCAGATGTAATCCGAAACGAGAGACCATGCAATACCGGCGTTATGACGCCATCATTTTCATAGTCCTTCTTCAGGTCAATAACCTCGATGACGTTTGCCATGTTAGTTTGTGACGGTTACGCCAGCAATCGACTCCGACAAAATCACCGCATCATTCACCTGTAATCCATCTACAACTTCGACGCGCCCCTCATCACCCCGTAAGCCTAATGTAATATTTTTCTCTTGTGGTTTTCCCCCAACCAGAATACGAACGGTTTTCTGATCAGAGCCCGGAGGCGTTCGCACTGCACGCAACGGAATGACAAGGACACCCGTTCGCTGACCCGTTGTGATTGTTACATTTGCTGTCATTCCAGGCTTAATATCGTGCCCTGCAGGATCAATTTGCACACGAATATTGTAATACACCGCATCCTGAACACGCGTCTGATCCGGATCTTCCTGCGTCACTGTTCCCGTAAATTTCACACCATCACCATACGCATCCAATGTAATCGTTGCCGTTTGTCCAACTTTTACCTTTGAAATATCAGCTTCTGGAACCTGAGCTTCAATATCATATTGTTGGATACCGACCATCCGTAGCACAGCAACACCCGGGGAAATTTGGGAACCAAGATCAGGAATGACATCTGAAATAACACCATCGACCGGCGCAGTGATTTGTGCGTTCTTTAAATCATTCTGTGCCTTATCTGCAGAAACCTGCGCCTGCTCAACCGATGCGCGAAGATTTTGAATATCTACTGCGCGAGGTGGAGATTTTTTCAAATTCAATGTTGCCTGAGCCGAATCAAGTGCAGCTCGCTGAATCGTTACCGCAGACTCTGCACTTGCAACCTGCGTCTGCGCATTCACCTGAGCCGTTGCCAACGCTGTAGACGCGGTCAAATACGCATCATTCAATTGAGCGATTGTTTGCGTCTGCGTTAACTCCGTTCCTTTGATTGATTGAATTGCTGCAAGTACTGCCGCATTTTGTGCAGAGACGCTTGTTCGATCTGCATCAATCGTCGTTTTCTTTGCGGAAAGATCCGCTGCGGTGAATGAAGAAGAAGTGAGACTAGATGATAATACCTTTTGAACGTCCGTTAAAAACGCCTGCACATCATTAATAGCTTTTTGTAACTTACTTGCCGCATCTAATATATCCTGTTTTGTTGATCCACTAGTCAGCGCCTTCACAGCAGACTCAGCCGTTCGATGCGAGGCCTTTGCAATCTGATACGAAGATTTTGCCTGAGGCATTGAACCTGAATCCAAAAAACCCAGCACGTTAATATAATTTTGATTTGCAGCTGAATTATCAACACCAACGATCCCATCCCCATCCGTTAAACCAGACTGCAATGGACCAAGAGCCGTTGATAATGAAGTTCGCGCAGAATCATAGGCGTTTTGAATATTTTGATTTACGATAGACGACTGGTTATCCAAATTATTCCGAGCTGTCTGCAACGCAATCTGTGCACTCACAACACTCTGCTGTGTCGTTACTTTCGTGGAAGCTAAATCGGAAACAGCTTTTGCATACGCAGCCTGAGCCTGCTCAACAGCCGCTGTTGCGACCTGAATAGACTGCGTCGTTTCCCCAGCAAGACGAGCATTCAAATTTGCCTGCGCGATAGAAAGTGCAGCACTTGCAGCTCTTGCAGCAAAAACAAGATCATCATCTTTCAATTCTGCCAGAACCTGATCTTTGACTACCGTATCCCCAACGTGAACCAACACACTCTTTAACGTTCCAGACCCCTTAAACGAAAGATCAATCCGAGATGCAGGACGAATACCACCAGTAACTTCAACCGTTTGAACAATATTTCCCTGTTCTACTCCAGCCGTTTCAAATACGGGCTGCTGCTTTGCGACCTGTCGCATCCAAAGCCATCCACCCAACGCAAGGAGGACCACAAGTGCAACATACGTCGATTTTCGTTTGAGGAACGTAGGGAATGTCATACGATATTTTGAAATTTATTGAATCTTTGCCAACTTCGTAAACGTGTCTCCACGCTGAAATTCATTCTGAAATTGGCCAAAGCTAGCACATCCTGGTGAGAGAAGTATAACGTCTCCGCGTGATATTTGCACGGAAAACACCTTGAATGCTTCAACAAGATCTTTCACAGGATGAAAAGCAATATGCTCTCTCTCTAACGCGCTTGTCAATTTTTCAAAAGCTGAACCGGGCAAAACGACAATATCGGTTTCATGATGTCGCAACTCACTAGCAAGTTCTGAAAAATCCAACTCTTTATCCGCTCCTCCAAGAATCAGGTGGATACTGTTGCTTCGTGGAGCAAAAGCTCGGACCGCTGCGATCACGCCATCCGGAGTTGTTGCTGTTGAGTCATTCACATAGGTCACACCTTTTTTTACAGCAACAACCTCCTGTCGATACGGAAGACCGGAAAATGCATGCAATGCTTTTTTGATTCCAGGTACCGTTGCTCCGGCAGATCGGGCCGAGAGTATTGCTGCGAGTGCATTTCGCTCGTTGTGCTCTCCAAAAACTTTTAGTGAAGCACGTGCGATAATCCGCTGCTCACGGTCCTTCTCACGCATCATGATCCAACCATCCTCAATCCATGCATCACTTGTCGCTTTCTTTGTAGAGGTGAACTGAAGGACATTCCCAGGAGCCTCTTTTATCCACTCTTTCCCGTACGCATCATCTCCATTCAATATAACGGTATCCTCAACCGTTTGATGACGGAATATCTGTGCCTTCGCTTCTGCGTAATCCTCCATCCCATCATAACTATTTAAATGATCTCGCATGACATTCGTAATACAAGCCACCGAAGGCGAGATTCCAACATGACCCGTTGTTTCCAATAACCAACTTGATAACTCTAAAACAACAACATCATCTGACTTGATACGATGAAGAAACGTTAATGGCGAAACAAGAATGTTGCCACCGAGCCACACCGTCTTTCCGGACGCCTTCAATATCTCCGCAACCAATGCAGACGTTGTGCTCTTTCCTCGTGTTCCCGTAATACCAACCACACGAGCTGGACAATGTTGCAAAAAATAAGAAACATCTGATTCAACGCGTATACCGAGCGACATGGCCAGTTTCATTTCTGGAGAGGTTGAACGGACACGTGGATTCCGAAAAATCATCTCTGCCCATTCAATATCTTTGAGCGAATGTCCGCCCATATGAAATTGCACATTCGGAAATTTCCGAAGCGTCTTCACATTGTCTGATAGGTCCTCTTCCGTTTTTTGATCCGTCACAATCACATCTGCACCTTTCTTTGCCGCAAAGATGGCAGCAGAAATACCGCTCCCCTTCGGGTATTGACCTAAGCCAAGAATCAGAACCTTTCGTCCCTTCCAGTTTTCTTTATGATCGGAGTGAGAGGTCATATCGGATTTCTTCAAAACGACGAAGATGGGAACGAGCTTGATCGCCCTTACTGCGAAGGGAACCTGTTAAATCAAGTGATGTCAAGAAATCTACAATTTCTAACCCGATTGCGTATAACGCTTCAACACGTTTTGCATCATGTGCT
>CAZNPI010000032.1:885-7822 GCA_964575015.1 uncultured Gammaproteobacteria bacterium | reverse complement strand
CAGTCAGTGGCAACGGAAGCCCAATTAGTGCACTAACGACGACCAAGCCGATCTCCCCGATATTTGAGGAAAGAAGATAGATGAGAAATTTTTTGATATTCGTGAAAACAATTCTCCCCTCCTCAATGGCTGCAACAATGGATGCGAAGTTGTCATCGACCAATGTCATCACGGCAGCTTCCTTGGTGACATCCGTTCCCGTAATGCCCATCGCAATGCCAATATTCGCTTTTTTCAACGCAGGCGCATCATTGATGCCGTCGCCCGTCATAGCAACAACATGACCACGTGCCTGCAGCGCTTCAACGACGCGAAGCTTGTGAGACGGAGAAACACGTGCGCAGACAGAGATTGATTCAACATCACGTTCCAGCTCAGCCTGACTCATCGCATCCAACTCACTCCCCGTAATAATGCACCCATCTCCTTGAAGAATATTCAACTCTCGCGCAATCGCACCTGCCGTATCTGCATGATCACCTGTAATCATGAGGATCTTGATTCCGGCTTCGCGACAGGTTTGAATAGCTGCCTTCACTTCTGGTCGAGGCGGATCAATCATTCCAAAAACTCCAAGAAAGATCAGATCACGATCTGCGTGTGCAATATCTGAAACGGGTAGATAGGCACATGCAATGACTCGCAAGGCATTTTGCGCAAAAGACTGAATCGTTGCACGAATAGCAGCGCGCATTGGCTCTGTGAGTGGCACGATGCCATCTGCCATTTGTACGTGGGAACAGGATGCCAACAGAACCTCAGCCGCCCCCTTCACATACGCCACAGTCCCATTCGGCGTTTGATTCAAGGTTGTCATCCGCTTCGCCTCGGAACTAAATGGAATTTCTGCAATCCGCGGAAATGCTTCATCTACCAACTCTTTCTGCACATCTGCCTTTGCAGCCGCAACCACCAACGCCGCTTCCGTTGGATCACCTTTCAACCCCCAAGTCCCATCCGTTTTTACAACCGATGCATCAGACGAAAGAACAGCAGCACGTAATAACTGACGAAGATGATCTGTGATTTCGAACGGCATTCCCTTCATCAGATAGGATCCTTTTGGATCATATCCGCTTCCCGTCACCTCCAAAATTGTGTCCGCTCCCAACAGAATCCGACGTACAGTCATCTCATCCTTCGTTAAAGTACCAGTTTTATCACTACATATTATTGAAGTACATCCCAATGTCTCAACTGCAGGCAAGTATCGAATCAATGCATTTCGTTTTGACATGCGCTGAACACCAATTGCCAGAGCGATGGTCACGACGGCTGGCAGTGCTTCAGGAACAGCGGCGACGGCTAGGGCAATACCGAATACTAACGTTTCAACCAATCCCTGACCTCGAAAGACTCCGATCACGACAACGATAAAAACAAGAAATATTGCCCACTTCGACAACAATATTCCTAATTGATTCAAACTACGTTGCAATGGAGTCTGTTCCGGTTTCACTTGCCCCAATAACCGAGCGATCTTTCCAAATTCCGTCTGCATGCCGATGGCAACAACCACGGCTCGACCGCGACCATACGTCACATTCGTGCCCGCAAACACCATATTGGGCTGATCTCCAAGCGCAGCACCCTCTGGATACACTGCATCACTTTTCTTTCCAACAGACACGGATTCCCCCGTCAGCGCAGCCTCATCCACTTTTAAATTCATTTCCGACAAAACGCGCGCATCAGCCGGTACACGATCACCCATCGCCAATATCAAAACATCACCCGGCACAACATCCTGTGCCGGTATCTCTTGCTCAATACCATCACGTAATACTAACGCGATCGGTGCAGACATGTTTCGCAAAGCTTCTAGCGCCCGCTCTGCATGCCACTCTTGAACAAACCCCAATATCGCTGCAAGGAACGTAATTGCGCCGATAGCGACAGCCTCTACAATTTTTCCCGAAAGAACGGAGAAGAATATTCCGGCAAATAAAATCCAGATCAATGCATTATTAAACTGACCAAGAAACAATCGAAAAACCGATGGTCGCGCGGCAACAACCAACTCATTTACACCATATCGCTCTCGACGCTTTACCGCTTCTTTTCGCGAAATACCAACAGAACCATCAACCTTGAGCTGTTTGCATAGATCGACCAAAGACAACGTATGCCACGCACTTCGTTTATATTTTGTTCGATCCATAGCTACATCCATGGTATCGCATTATCTGATGCGAAGAAACCATGGTTGACAAAAATGAATTTTTCGTGTATAAAGTGAAGCCTCAAATCACATGCCTCACCCATCTCCCCGTCCTCCTCAATTTCCTCTCCGCCTTGGCAAAAGCGGAACAGGTTTTGGTATTTACGCCGTTGAAGATATTCCAGCGAATCGATTTATCATTGAATACTGGGGCAAGGTTGTAAAAAATGAAGTAGCAGATCGAATCGGCGGACGATATCTCTTTAACCTGGATAATGGAAAAACCATTCTTGGCGCTACACGAAAAAATCTCGCCCGATACATCAACCACGCCTGCCGACCGAATGCAGAAGTTCGTGGAACTGGAGATCGTATTTACGTGTATTCAACAAAACGCATCAAGGCCGGAGAACAGATTACGTATGACTACGGAAAAGAATATTTCAATGAATACATCAAGAAAAGCGGGTGCCTTTGCCGGACGTGCGTGAAGAGACGGGGGAAGTAAGCGTGATACGATGGGGCAGACCCTACAACTCTTTATCCCTCGCCGAGAGACCTGTCAGCTTCAGATTTTTTCAAAAAATTCTTTTTCGCCACAACGGATCGGCCCAGCCTCTTTTCAAGTTTTTTCCGCGCAACTGCTGCAATATCACCACCGGCTTTCGCGTCGCTTTTAAGTTTTGAGAACCCCTTCGAATCTTCCGTGCGATGTATTTCCGTCGTAGAGCGTTCACCGAGCATGGTAAAGATCAACTCAAAATCGTCCATGTGATCACGCAGATTCTCCCGTTTGAGCCCTTTGAGTTTCTGATATTCAGCCGGCGTTACGCCGAACGTAGCTTTTGAAATTTCTGCAGTCAAAATTTCGTAGTCCCTCCGCTCCTGCACTCCCCGCTTTTGCCATTCGTCCGTCAATTCCTCACGAATTGCGATTCCGCGCATTCTCTTTTCAATCCAGTCCTCGCTGTAGCCCTTGAGTTTATAAAGCATTCGCGTGCGCTTCGTCGCCAATTCTGGATCTTCGATCTCCTGAACACGCTCATATCCTACTTTGGCGAGCCAGCGCTTGAACGGTTCAGCTTTTGGCGATGGAATTGATTGAATGATACGGAAGATGCCTTCGGTATTCGCACAGTCTGTTTCATACTTTTTTCCATCCGTTGACTCCAATTTCAGTTGCCGACAAATTGTCGACAACTCAACGCCATCTTCATTTTTCACTCGAACTTTCATCACATACCAATAATCTCTTGGCTTAGCGCTATCCGTGAGCGCTTCGACGACATCCACAACCGAAAACCACCATTCGTTGCCATACAACGTTTTTCGAATTTGCTTGCCTTTGAATAAGGCGATGTGCATCGTATCCATATCTATATTGTTCTATTTTTGTTCTATGTTGTAAAAATCTTGATGGGGATAAAAAATTTTTCAAAAAAAACACGCATCCAAAATGAAGTACATTCACTATTCCATACTTGATAAAAAGACTTCTCTTACGTCAAAAACTTTCTCAACCGCGTCCGATAAAAATTTATTTCGATTTTGTGCGATACACGCTAAGTAGGTACTAGCCCCCAATTTTTGGAGCGCTTCAAATAATGGAATAAAATCTTCGTCATTCGTAAGCAATACAAATTTCCTTATTCCACCAATCCCTGCCAACATCAGTGCGTCAGCCGCAATCCGTAAATCGACTCCTTTTTCCTTATGTTCAGTATATTCACAGTTGACACTGCTGTGACACGCCTCACACCTGTGACTCGCTTTTGTTTCCTGATTTGTATGCCCACACTGAATAAACATGTAATGATCTCTATTTTTTTCATCATAACTCGAGTCAGTAAAAAACCTAGACCTTTGCGTAAAAACCCTCGACTCGTCTCGTTTAAAATATAACGACACACGAACAAACTTACTTGTTTCATGCATTAGGGCAAATTGCATCTTTTCAAAAAACGAAATTAAATTTAATTTATTTGTATTTTGCTTCTTATTTTTTTCAATCTCCTTCAAGAAATGCGAACCATCTATAAAAACATGCGTCAATCTTTCTTTTGGAAAACCACTTGTAAAACTCATCATCGTCATATTTGAAAATAATAAGATCAAAACCAACCCCTGTGCGCGTGTTTTTAACCGAATCGATTAGCTAAAAAACCATCATTCATATTCACAACTCACGGTTGTATGGCAGACGGGTCGCCAAACAATGCAGACTCTATAGAGCTTTTTAACAATTTGGGCAATCGTAATTCTTCAAGATATAATTTTCTCTCGGAGTCAGGTCTTCATTTACATTACAAAACGGATGAATATTTATAACTCCCTCCGTCTTACAATTTTCACATTTAAATATTAATCGATTTGCCGTATTAATTGGTGTAATTAATACTGGATCAATAGATATAGTCATGTCATTTTATCATTTTTTTTCATTGAGAATTTCGATTCTCTTGCGTTCTTCCAGCGCTTTACGTTCAAAAAATAGAGACACCCAACCTTGATTGGAGCGCATCCGAGTATACAAAGCCGCGATATTTACCAAGATGGTAATCACCATCAAGAAAAAAGGTAAAAGCATGTCGTCAGAAGGTAAACCCTCGTCAATCAATAACACAACAAAAAACATCAACCAACCGACATTAAGTAAATAAGCAAACAATTTCATATCAGTCAAAAATCAACCAGTAACTGATAGATTTTTGACTGACAGCGTCTGGATCACAGACGCTGTCGTTCATGGCTCGAAGGGTGGGGATCGAACCCACGACCAAGGGATTACATTTGTCTTCGCATTCCTGCAAAGGATGGACTATATCATCCACGTAAAATCGCTGTTGCGATCACGTGGTGAGGCGCTTCGAATCGAGCGAACTCGACCCTACTCCCATACGGGATAGTCTCTGAACCTTCTCCGGTACCACACCGGAGCTTGGCTGCTGATTGCCCTCCTCACTCGATTGATGAAGATTGGGTTTCCAGTCCCGCACAACTATTATATGCGACGGGATCCCGCTAACAGCGGGACAATTCACCTCATTTTTCAATCCGTCTTACAACGGAAAGCTGCGTTATACCGGCGTGAATCTCAAAGCGAGATAATCGGCACGATCGGCATAGGTTCGTTTTCTCGGCATACTGTATCAGTATACCGGTAACGATGTTCACAGTCCCCTGCTCTACCGCTGAGCTACCTTCGAATACCGCTCAAGGCAAACCTTAAGCGTGAGAATCTTACATTCTCGCGTATCGAGCGTCAAGGTCACTGATTAATAGTCCACCAAACGTCGGATCTGCGGGTGTTGTTGGATCTTCTCAATAGCCTTTGCCTCAATCTGACGAATACGCTCTCTCGTGACGTCAAACTCTTTTCCGACTTCTTCGAGGGTATGGCTGACGCCGTCTGTGAGACCGAAACGCATTTCGAGAATCTTTTGTTCGCGTGGATTCAAGTCCTTAATAATGTCGCCAACGTAGTCTCGTAACAACTGCAATGCAGCCGAACGATCTGGGCTCACGTTTTTAACATCTTCGATGAAATCTTCAAGGGTAGAATCTTCATCATCTTCACCGACCGACGTCTCGAGCGAGACCGTGTCCTGCGAAATCTTGATGATATGACGAACTTTGTCGACGTCTTCCCCCATTTCCGCAGCAATTTCTTCTGGCAATGGTTCGCGTCCCAAATCCTGAATGAGCTGACGTTCAATCTGTTGGAATTTATTGATCGTCTCAACCATGTGCACCGGAATACGAATGGTACGGCTCTGGTCTGCTAAGGCACGTGTAATCGCCTGACGAATCCACCAGGTCGCGTACGTTGAGAATTTGTATCCTTTGCGATATTCGAATTTCTTCACGGCGCGGAACAAGCCGATGTTTCCTTCTTGAATCAAATCCAAGAGAGACAATGATTTGCCCATGAACTTTTTCGCAATGGAGACAACCAAGCGCAAGTTCGCCTCGATCAGCTTTTTCTCCGCTTCTTTTTCTCCGCGTTCTTTTCGTTTTGCCAACGCGATCTCATCGTCTGCAGTGAGCAACGGAATTTTTCCGATTTCACGCAAATACATCTGGATTGAATCTGCGGTCAGATCAAACGGATCAATCTTTCCTCGCTTGTCCTCTAAACTATGCAGAGTTTCTAGCGCATCATGACGCTCTTTCTGACGACCGAGAATCCCTTCCTTCATTTCGACTACGCCAATACCGGCCGCATCGAGGCGGTCAATAAATGCTTCGTAGGTTGGGATGTAATCCTCAATTTCCGCGAACGCGTATAAAATTTCGTTCTCGGTGATAAAGCTTCTTGTGCGTGCTTTATCGAAAAGCTTATCCAAAAACTCAGTTGTTGGCGGAGCTGTTTTCACGTACGGTCCAGTACGAACGACATGGGCCCGTTCCGGTTTTTGTGGTTGCTTTGCCTTAGACTTGGTCTGCACTTTTCCTTTCGCAACCTTCACCTGTTTATGCGCAGCAACCGGCACTTTCCGCTTTGGTGCAACACGAGTTTTAGATTTATTCATCGTATGTGAAATTCGAGAAGATTTTTTCTGAATCTGTTTCTTTGATGCCATAGTCTTTGCGCGACCCAAGACGGCAGACATCCTACTCATTGCATGGTGAGGTAGGAGCCGCCAGAAAGGGAAGCAATAAAGTTTATGTCAGAGAATTAAATTGCTGAAGCAGTTGATCAATCTTGGCGTTGTCGCCGGATCGTTACGATTAACGCATCTCTTGCTCCAGGGCTGCCCGTCTGTCTCCGCGTCG
>CAZNPI010000032.1:0-875 GCA_964575015.1 uncultured Gammaproteobacteria bacterium | reverse complement strand
GTTGCAATTTGCAATGCGCCTTGCGAGGTATCGCGCGTTGTGCGTCGGCAAACCAGCGACAGGTCTGTTCAAGCGCTCGTGTGAGAGTATCAACCGACTGATCCTGGAATTCACGATCTGCGAAGATCGCGAGGTAATTTAAAAGTTCGACGGAAGAAATGTCTGGCAGAGCATACCCGTTTAACAGAGAAATGGCAAGATCCCGAAGTGCTGGTTTAAGATACAAAATCGCCTGAATACGCTCTTCCAGCTCTTCTGACCGAGTTTTGGCCTCTACAATAGGCCTTTGCTCTTTTACAGAAGCACCAGATACGGGAGGGGCTGGAACTCGAAACTCAGGAGTTAACGGCGCTCGCTGAGCTACTAATTGGCGGATGACATCTTCACTCACCGCTAAATCCTTTGAAAGGCGAATCAACCACGCATCGCGTTCGATTGGATCCTGAATCCGACGAAACTCTGGAATCAATCGTTGGGCCACTCGTTTCTTTCCATCCGGCGTCGACGAATCAATGTCACGGAATGCGTTTTGATATAACCAGTGGATGACCGGTAGCGCATCAGCGATCGCCTTTTTCCAAATTGCAGGATCTTTTCGAACCGCCTCATCTGGATCCTTTCCCGCATCTTTTGGCAGGGTAATGATACGAACATTAAAATCAAGTTGTCGTGCAAGATCAAGCCCGCGAATGGTCGCCGCGTTCCCTGCAGCGTCTGCATCAAACGCGATCGCCAGATTCGTTGTGAAGCGTTTCAACAATCCCAACTGATCCTGCGTTAACGCTGTTCCTGAGGATGCAACAACGTTCGTCACATTAAATTGATGTGATGAAATAACATCCATATTCCCCTCTGCAATCACTGCCAAATTTTCG
>CAZNPI010000031.1:0-7964 GCA_964575015.1 uncultured Gammaproteobacteria bacterium | reverse complement strand
TTTTGCGGCGACCGACAGTTGGGATGAATGATCCGCCTTTTGCCGCCTTGCTGGCCACAGCATCCTCTTGTTCAAGAGCTTCAACAACTTCAGGGTCGACCTTCTTCTCTTTGGCCGGCTTCTTTGCTGCTGGTTTTTTTGTTGGTTTGGAAGTTTCTGTTGGCATAACGTTAGACGAACTTAAGGCGCTTCATGCGAAGGCTTTGCGTGCGGTTTTTTGGCAACATGTACTTCACCGCATGTTTCAAAATTTCGCTTGGGTTTTCTTTACGTAAACGTGCAATCGGCGTGCGTTTCAACCCGCCTGGACGACCAGAAGTGCGAATATGCTCTTTCTGCTCTTCTTTCTTTCCGGTCAACACAATCTTGTCAACGTTCTTGATAACAACAACGTCACCCATGTCCATGTGTGCGACATATCCTGGCTTGTGTTTACCGATCAACAAGGTCGCGACACGCGTAGCAACGCGGCCGAGAACTTTGCCTTCGACATCGATTTCGTGGATCGCACGAGTTTGAGCGGGCATTCCGCTAAGCTTTTTCCATGGCATATTAGTCGTTCACGAACTGGATCTGAGCAATCTCTGCTCCGTCGTGTTGACGGCGACCCAATTTAATAATGCGTGTATATCCGCCAGGTCGTCCGACATAGCGAGGTCCGAGTTCTTCCATCACCTTGTTCACGGCTGACTCAATGGTCAAGACGCTCAACAATTGACGACGAGAAGCCAATGTCTTCTTGCGACCAATGGTGATCAATTTCTCAACAATAGGACGCAACACGCGTGCCTTTGCGAGGGTGGTATTCATTTGCTCGTACAACACCAAACTCGTGGCCAAGTTTCGCAACAAGGCTTTTCGCGGCGCAGCCTTTCGGCTTAACGTTTTTTTGGTAAAATTATGTCTCATACTCTAGTTCTTTCAACAAGTTCATGTGGTCAAGTAATACGGCGACGGCGCTCTTGCAGGCATCCAATGGATCAACAGAACCATCTGTTTCGATGGACAAGAGAAGCTTGTCATAGTCTGTGCGCTCACCCAAGCGCGTTTCTTCTACTTTGTATGAAACGTTCAGGACCGGGCTGTACAAGGCATCAACAGCGATGGTTCCGAGATCAAGTTTTTCCTTGATTCGATCCCCTGTTGTGCGATATCCACGACCCTGTTCGATCGTTACATCCATTTCAAATGAAGCTGATTTATCGGTCAATGTAGCAATCACGAGGTCCGTATTCACTACTTCGACGTCTGCATTTTTTTCAAAGTCCTTTGCTGTAATCACCTTTTCACCTTTCACGCTCAAGTGCAACTTTACCGGTTCTTCGGAAAAGCACTTCATGCGTAAGGCTTTCAAGTTCAGGATGATTTCAAGGACATCTTCTTTCACGTTGGCGATGGTTGAGAACTCATGTTCAACACCTTTGATTTTCACCGCCGTCACTGCTGCGCCCGTCAACGAAGAGAGCAACACGCGACGAAGTGCATTGCCGATCGTGGTTCCAAACCCTTTAGCACAAGGCTCGACGGTCAACACACCTTGGTGTGCTCGTTCACCCTTGGTGAAACGAATTTTTGAGGGAAGAAGAAGTGACTCCATACAAATGAGAAAAAGATCGAATTAACGCGAATAAAATTCGACGATAAGTTTTGGCTCGAACACTTGCTTCAATTCCTCACCAGCCGGAAGGCTCGTAACGTGTGTTGAAAGGGTTTTTAAATCCGTTACCAACCAGGATGGAGTTTCTACCTTTGAAACGGCCTCGGAAAAGGTTTTCCAAGTCTTCTTTCCCTGTTTCAATTCACGAATCGAAACCACATCACCAATCTTCACCTGATAGGAAGGGATGTTCACCGTCTTACCGTTCACAGCAATATGATTGTGTGAAACGATCTGACGAGCAGCTGCACGGGTTTTTGCAAAACCAGCACGGAAAACCACGTTATCCAAACGTTGCTCAAGCAAACGAACCAAGTTTTCACCTGTATCGCCACGCATGCTTGTTGCCTTTGCAAAATAATTGCTGAACTGCTTTTCCATCACACCAAATACTAACTTCGCACGTTGCTTTTCACGCAACTGCTTGCCGTATTCTGTTTGACGAGTTCGGCTTGTTGGTCCGTGTGCACCTGGTGCATATGGACGCTTTGCCAAAATTCGACCCATCTTTTCGCGGCCATCGAGGTTTACCCCTTCGCGGCGAACGCGTTTTGCTGTAATTCGTAATCGCATAGTCGTGGATTAGACGCGGCGCGCACGTGGCGAGCGGCAACCATTATGAGGAATCGGCGTGACATCCTTGATGCTCAACACGTTGATTCCGTTCGCATTAAACGCGCGGATCGCACCTTCACGGCCCTGTCCAACGCCACAGACGAAAACATTCACTTCTTTCAAACCGTAGTCTGCAACTTTTTCAACCGCGTTCTTCACAACCATACCGGCTGCATACGGAGTTGATTTCTTTGGACCGCTAAAACCGGATGCGCCTGCGCTGGACCAACCCAACACATTGCCATTCAAATCCGTTAAGCTCACGATCGTGTTGTTGTAGGTTGCATTGATGTATGCGTGACCATGCGAAACAGCGACGTGCTTTTTAGCCGTCTTCTTTTTTGGGCGAGCGCCCTTTGGTGCAGCTTTCTTTGAAGCGGCTGCAGCAACTGCTGGTTTAGCTTTAGGTGTTTCTTCCATAGATTAGGTCTTTTCAAGTTTACGTTTGCCCGAACCCATTGTCTTGCGGACGTTTCCGCGGATGGTTCGTGAATTGGTCTTGGTGCGTTGTCCGCGAACTGGGAGACCACGATTGTGTCGAGTTCCACGGTAGCAACCAATTTCCTTCAAACGCTTAATGTTGGAGAGGACCTCACGGCGAAGCTCACCTTCAACTTTATATGTCTTCTCTACCACTTCGCGCAAAATATTTGCTTGCGCTTCGCTTAAATCTTTTACGCGAATCGTCCCGTCGATGTTTGTTTCGGCGAGGATCTTTTTAACTGCTGCTGGCCCGATGCCATAAATGTAGGTCAATGCGACCTCGATACATTTTTGGGCGGGAAGTGTGACGCCTGCGATACGTGCCATAGGTATGTGGGGGACCGTTCAGCCAAGAATGCTTTGATGAATTAGCCTTGACGTTGCTTATGCTTTGGATTCTTTTTACAGATGACATGAACCCGGCCGTCTCGACGGACAACCTGGCAATCACGACACATTGGTTTTACAGAAGATCTGACTTTCATACGGGGCTATAATCTATAGGTTATTCTTCCTTTTGTCAAATCGTACGGGGTGATCTCGACCTGCACCTCGTCGCCCGGGGTGAGCCGGATACGGTTCATACGTAATTTGCCAGATAAATGGCACAAAATCGTCTGACCGTTCTCCAACTTGACCCGAAAACTTGCGGACGGGAGAGACTCCTCAACCGTCCCTTTTACCACTAGAAATTCCTTATTTACTGGCATGAAAAGCGTGTATGTGAATAAAAATCCTCAAAAGGATAGCAGAAAGAAGCTCGTTTTGTCAATAGAAATAAGGGGATAATCACGTTAGAGCCCTGTGACATTTGCCTTAATTCGACGCACTCCAGCTGAAACCGCTTCCTCTTTTTGAATTTTAAACGAACCAAGCTCCCCCGTGTGCGCCACATGTGGTCCTCCACAGATCTCAGAGGAGAAGGTTGTCTGCTCATTTCCGACCGTATATACCTTAATACGATCCCCATACTTTGCCTCAAATAGCCCAATCGCACCCTGCTTCTTTGCCTCTTCAACGGTCATTTCTTCCATCCGCACCGGCAAGTCCTGCTGAATCACTGCATTCACAATATTCTCAACTTCCGTAATCTGCTCTAGCGTCATCTTCTCTGGGTGCGAAAAATCAAAGCGAAGCCGCTCTGTGGTGATATTACTCCCCTTTTGCTGTACATGGTCACCGAGAACCTGCTTCAGAGCTTTGTGAAGCAGATGCGTTGCTGTGTGAAGTCGCGTGGTTTCAACGGAATGATCCGCTAACCCACCCTTAAAAGCTCCCGCAGACGCAGTACGAGAAAGCTCCTGGTGCTTCTTAAACTCGGCCTGAAAGGCTTCAATGTCTAAACTGCCCCCACGCTCCTTAATTAATTCCTCGGTAAGTTCAAGCGGGAACCCGTAGGAAGAAAACAGGATAAATGCCTGCTCCCCCGTCACGGCTCCCTGGCCGATCATTTTTTCAAACTCCTTTAACCCTTTTTCAAGTGTTCGCGTAAATTTCTCCTCTTCCTTTGCAATCTCTCCAATAATTTTCTCACGGTTTGTAGCAAGATCTGTGTAGAATCCGCCAAACGCATCAATCACGGCTCCGGCGATGGCTGGAGTGAAAGAGGTGGTAATGCCAAGACGACGACCTTCGCGAATAGCGCGGCGGAGCAAACGACGCACGATATAACCCTGACCGACATTTGACGGGACAACACCACGCGGATCACCAATAATGAAAGTTGCAGCACGCAAATGATCAGCGACAACGCGGAAAGATCGCAAAGACGAATCGTATGTTTTGCCGGATAACAGCTCGAGCTGTTTCATGACCGCCGTAAACGAATCGGTCAAAAAGACATCTGGGTTACCTTGGGAAGCAGCAGCCATACGCTCCAGTCCACCACCAAAATCAACATTGCGCTGTTTCAACTTTTCAAATCCAGCATCTGTCTTCACATATTCCATGAACACGTTATTGCCAATTTCAACAAACCGTCCACAATCACAGTTCACATGGCATGGATCATTCGCATATTCTGACGCTTCATGAAGACCTCGCTCAATCCCAAAATCATAAAACATCTCCGTATCCGGGCCACCTGGCTCACCCACCGGCATTCGTTCCGGGATCCCAGAGCGTGACCACCAGTTTTTCTTTTCACCGTAATAGAAGATTCGACCTGCACCCATTCCATCTCGTTCGGAGAAGTCAACATCAGCCGCATCAATCCCAACACCCGTAAAAGCCTCTTTCCAAAGGTTCACGGCCTCAGTATCACGAGGAACGCCTAACGCATCATTTCCACGAAAGACAGTGACATATAAACGTGACGAATCTAAGCCGATCTCCTTTGTCAAAAACTCGAACATCCACGGGATCTGTTTTTCCTTAAAATAGGAACCCAACGACCAATTCCCAAGCATCTCAAAAAACGTCGTGTGACGATTATCACCAATTTCATCAATATCTTGCGAACGAAAACACTTCTGTACGTCTGCGATCTTGTCACCCAACGGATGCGTTTGACCAAGGAGATACGGGACCATGGGTTGCATCCCGGAACCGGTAAACAACGTTGATGGATCGTTTTCAGGCAACAAAGAAGCCGAAGGAATAATGGCGTGGCCCTTTGACGCAAAAAAATCTAGATATTTCTGGCGAATTTCATGAACAGTCATAGCCAGTAATCTATCGGATTTGAGGAAAATTGACAATGCAGCAAAACCTAGGAACCCTCGCCCTTCACCTGCCTCGTAACATTCACGATCTGATCTAATGGCCCGCCTTCATCATCTTTCACGCGTCTCATGAGGCTGTGATAGACCAACTCAGCCTGATTTGCGAACACCTTCGCCAGGGATACATCTTGATCTGTGGTTTTTGATGGATCTGTTGCTAACATGAAATACACCTTCATCGTCGACTCCTTGCGGTCAGATGGAACAACGAGAATTTCCTGCCCATCCTCTGTTCGCATAAATGCATGGGATGCACCAAAATCATGAAGCTTTCGAAGTTCTTTATTCGACATCCGAAGCTGCTTCTCCTTCCCAATCGCATGAAAAACCTCTCGTTCTGTTCGCAGCTTATCCAAATCTAAAAATCGAATTAAAACGCTCGTTGCATTCACGCTTGCTGCTGCATTTGCGGCAAGAGACTGCAAAATATCTTTCCAATAACTATCCGTATCAACCAGTGAAATAGACGTTTTATTAACCAATGTTTTCAACACCTCTATCTGTCGATTCACAGATCCAATATACTGATACGATTCAATCAATTCTGATTTTGCCTTTTCTGCATGACCTAATGCCGCATCCCGCTCCTGTAACCGCCGCTCCATCATACGCTCATACACCGCGAAGGTGCATAATCCTGCTAGTCCAAAGGCAAAAATCAAAGCCTCTTCAATTGAAGACTGTTCCAATCCAAAATAATCCCGTGTCACGATTGATGGTGACATGACGGCCAAGAGAAAAAACAAAAGATACACCAGATAAATCCACTCAACGCGTCGTGATGATGTCTGCTTTTGCCGCACGTCGATATCCATGTGAAAAGTATACTTAGAATGCTTCTAAAATGACACCTCCGCCAATACATTCGTTCCCCTGATACAAAACAGCCGATTGACCCGTTGCCATCGCTTTTACCGGCTCAGTAAAATCTATTTGACCGGTGGATTGAACCACTGCTTGAACGGGCGTTTGTCGATATCGAACCTGAATTTCACAAGACAAGGGAAATATCGGGGGTTGGCCCTGTGTCCAGTGTGCATCACCAATCGTTGCATGAGAACAGAATAATGCAGGGTGGTCAGCGCCAGGAACCACGATCAGGCGGTTCGCCTCCAAATCCTTACGAGCAACATACCACGGCTCTGCACCTTGCGACACCAGAATGCGATGACGCTGGCCGATCGTGTATCCATCTAATCCATCATGACGACCCAGAACGTTTCCATCAATATCAACAATATCCCCGGGCTTTGGCGCGATTTTCTTTCGCAAAGACTCGGGCATATCCAACTTCCCAATAAAACAAATGCCCTGACTATCTGGCTTAGAGGCAACCGGTAAATCAAATGACGTTGCGATTTCACGCACATGTGATTTCACAAAACCACCGATAGGAAATAGCGATCGACGAAGCGCATGTTGTGAAACACGATAGAGAAAATAGGACTGATCCTTTTCCGGGTCAACACCGCGCAACAGATGCGCCTGACCATCTTCGTCCTTTTCAATCCGAGCATAGTGCCCCATCGCAACAAACGGAATCTCAAGACGATCCGCTTCTTCCATAAACAACCCAAACTTGATGGCTTCATTACATAGCACATCCGGATTCGGTGTTTGCCCAGCCTCATATCCACGAAATAACTCATCAACGACCTTTTCTCGATATGTTTTTTCAAAATCAAACGTAAGCAATGGGATACCGAGCTTTGCTGCAACGCGCATCGCATCGCGACGCTCCCCTCGCCACATACACTCACCAGTCCAAAGATCTTTTGAATCACTCCAATTTTTGATAAATCCACCAATAACCTCGTACCCTTCTTTCTGCAACAAGGCCGCGCAGACGCTTGAGTCAACGCCACCGCTCATTCCAACTAATACTTTAGGCTTTTGCCCCATGTAATCTATTTGCTCGATTAGACTGTGCCGCAACCTTCCCCTGCTCCAACAATCCTGCAGCTTCATTTACTGCAAGCTGTCCGCATGCCGCATCAATATCCTCACCAAATGTGAGACGATGCGTCACCTGAACGCCTAAACGCTGCAACCAATGCATAAATGAAACACGACGCTCTTTTGCTGATGCGGTAAATGCATTCGTGTCATGATACTTAATCAAGTTCACGTGGAATAACCGATTATTATGTCCAAGCAATCTTGCTAGATCTTCTGCATCTTGTTCTGAATCATTCACGCCATTAATCAACAGATATTCGAAAAAGACTTTGCGATTTGTTTTTTCTGTATACGTATCAATAGCCTTCATCAACTTTTCAATCGGATACGCCTTATTCACTGGCATGAGCTTTGTTCGCGTTGCATTATTTGCGGCATGCAATGAAATCGCCAAATTCACCTGAATCTTTTCATCAGCTAATTTCAAGATCCCAGGAACGATTCCACACGTTGAGATGGTAATGTGACGGGCACCAAGATTAATCCCTTCCGGATCATTCAGCATATGCACAGCTTTCATGACTTCC
>CAZNPI010000030.1:0-8120 GCA_964575015.1 uncultured Gammaproteobacteria bacterium | reverse complement strand
AGAACAGCTGCAACTGCATGCCATTCCAAGCTTCACGCCGATCTTTTTGATCACTCGGCGGAGGGGTTGACGGAAACAATCGCTCTGCTTCTTCACGACTCATGCGGTCCCCCGTACTGCTAGGGTTTCTCTGAAGGAACGAAAAATGAAGCTATCACGATACGTTGTCCTCGTCAATCATGAGGAGTGAGAGAACAACAAGGACCTGGCCGGACCAGGTGGACCAAGTGTAGTGGTCAAGGAACGCGAGAACAAGAATAGCTAAGACGATGGGGTGCATCGCATATACACGCCATCGTCTTCGATGTTTATATAAAAAAAGCCCTATACTAATCACACCAAAAAAACCAAAATTCACGAGCGTTAAAAGATATGCTGAATGTGGCGGCTCCAGTGGTTCCGATGATACGCCTGAAGCCGGAGCGATCATGAGCAATTCCGCATTCGGTCCAGTGCCGAACACGGGTGCTTGACGAAGCATATCAAGCCCGACCTTTAAGCCTCCTTCACGTGCTGAAATTGATTTTTGCTCAAGTCGGCCATCAGCAGAAACACGACCAATGATGAACGGAGCATTCCAAAGACCGGTTAGAATAAATGCAATGGACGCGAGCGCGACGGCGAAGAGTCCGTATTTGTTTTGCTTCCACCGTCGCATCCAAGCAAGCAAAAGCGCGATCACTGCGACGATGAATGCGATCCAAGCTGAACGTGCAAATGTGACAACGAGTGCGATGGAGAATAATGCGGCAGCAGAACTCCAAATTGCAACCTCCCCTTTTTTCGCAGATCGTCGTGTAAGAAAACAAGCTGCGATACATCCAATCACAAGCCAACCACCAAAAATATTTGGGTGTGGAAAACCACCATACACGCGCAGAATTCGTTCACCAGCATATTCAAGAACCGATGTACCAGGCGTTGCAACAACGTGCGTTGCAATCCCAAACCATTTCGAACCAATCACAACCTGCATCAGTGACTGAAGAAACCCGAGCGCAACAAATGGAAGAAGTGACAGGACGACCATCGAAGCAATGGCACGGGGTCGAACTTCTGTTTTCCACAACATCAACGCGAAACTTGATAAAAGGATGACTTGAATCCACCACTCTGACATGGCAGCAACGTGAGCCATTCCGCTCGTACGTGCAAATAAAATACTCACCGTACTTGCAAAAACTAATTCGGCAAGAAGCAATGCGATTTCTTTCCAACGGGCTTGAGATAATTGTCGTTTAACGACATGACCACCAAGCCACAATGTCAGACAGATGAGAAACCACGATGCGTAGATGCTGATTCTCCCCTGTTCCCACGGCCATCCGGCACGCTGTGCATCACGGAACCATCTGGTTTGCCATGGCAACAAAAAAATCGTGGCGCGCCAGGCGATGTCAAAACAGTTCTGCCATGTCCATGACCAAGGTTTCATAATTCAACGCCACGCTCACGGCAAAGCTCTGCACATCGATCACTAAATGTTTTTCGTGCGTCTTCTACATGAAATTTTAACACGTGATCAGAAACCATCACGCTAGTGGATTGATTCATCTGTGAACGAATGGCCAACGGAAACCAGCGACGTTGAAATATTTGGGCGAGACGATCAATCAGTTGAACTGAAGGCAAACGAATGTGCGGAATCGTAACACGAATGTCAGGGGCAACCATGCAGGACATTGCAAATGGATGACGCGAACGAATTGTCGTATTCGCATGCCATAGCTGTGAAGAGACTCCGTCATCCACAATTGGAAGAAGTGCTAAAAACCACTGACGAAAATACGGATCTGATTCAAGCATATGGGAGGACAGATCGAGTGAATCGTCAGCAATAAAATAAGATAAACAGACTGCATCACGACGATCATGCGCACCAGCCAATGTTCCCAAAACTTTAAATAGTCCTGCACCAAACAATCGAGTCGTCCAAATAGTTCCAGCACGGACAATGACAAAAAAATCAAGATCACCAAAGTCTCGCGCATATCCCCACGACGTTGTGTTTGCCAGCGCAACGAATCGAACGCCACCTAATCGCGCAAGCCACCGAGCAACGCGTCGTGCACGCTTCAGCTTGCGCGATTGCCAAATCGCACGATCACGAATCATGATAACCAGATCATCCAAATGCTCGGAGATGCCAATGCGACCATCCTTTAATCGAAGCTCACCCGCATCCAACATCTGCTCTATTGTTTCGTACACGGTTTCTCGCGAAAACAAAACTGGCATTGGCGCATCAAACGTCAATACCAGTTCTGCAATCGTTGGCGCATATCCCCATGCCTCATGACAAGACAGAGTTCGGAGAATCGATGCACGCGACGAATCGTTCATGATGTGGTTGGGTGACTTGCCTCGCTTGCAACAGAAGCAGATCGAATCGGGATCACGCCGTCTCTGACAATAATTTCCTCAACGCTCATCGAGATAATATCAGTCCAACTGATCAATGATTCATTTTCCAGTAAGTGCGTAACACCGCGCGCCCGAACATGAATCAATGCCAATTTACCGGTATCTTGATCAAGACTCATTGTCTGGACTTGCCCAAGACGCAACCCTGATTGCGTCCGAACATTTGACCCAAAAAATGATTTCACATTCACCACCATATCTATTTATGACAATTGAGCTTGTGGTTTGGGTGGCTGTGGTTTACGCAAGAACAACGCTTGCTG
Source organism: uncultured Gammaproteobacteria bacterium (assembly GCA_964575015.1). GTDB lineage: Bacteria > Patescibacteriota > Patescibacteriia > 2-12-FULL-60-25 > 2-12-FULL-60-25 > JAGOQX01. The sequence continues at coordinate 5,433 of CAZNPI010000030.1, read as the reverse complement.
TGCAACGGTGAGAAGACTCATCACAAGCCAGTATAGCGCCAACCCTCCAGGCAATGAAAATCCGATCAAGATCGTCATCGCTGGCATGATGTACATCATCTGCTTGTTCATGATCGTTGCCATGCTTTCATCTTTAGCTGCTGGACTTCCTGCAACTTCTGATGGCGGAGGCGTGATCAATTCTTTCTTGTTAAACATTTGATACGACTGCACGAACTGAACGAGCCCAGCCAAAATAGCCAACACATAGCTCGGCTTGGAAAGATCCATCACACCAAACAACATATGGTTGATCGTTCCTGGATTTGCGACGAACGGATAGAGAAGATTCAAACTCTTTGAAGCCAGTCCATCACGCAACGCCTGAAATAAACCGATAAAGACCGGAAGCTGCACGAGTAATGGTAAACAAGATGCTGCCGGATTCACTTTTTCGCGCTTATATAATTCCATCAATTCTTTCGCCTGTGCATCCTTGTCATCCTTTAAGCGTGCTCGGATTTCATCAATTTTTGGTTGAATACTTTGCAATTCACGTTGTTGCATAATCTGCGCTGCGGTAAACGGATACAGCACTAATTTGACGATGATCGTTAAGACGATCACGGCGAGACCGATGTCATTCCCAGGAATGACGTTATACAGCCAGATCAAGAGGTTGAGGATTGGTTGAAGGATCAGGGTTTGAAAAATGGAATTCATATGTGAATGGACTATTCTTTCGCGTCTGCTTCTTGTGCGGTTTCTGCCGCTTCAACGGCTGGTAAAATTTCTCCAATTTCTGAATCAGCTGCTTTCCGTCCACCTTCTTCTAAGATCGTGATCTTCCATCCGGTCAATCGTGCAGCAAGGCGAACGTTCTGACCACCTTTGCCGATCGCGAGAGACAATTGATCAGATGCAACTTTCACGGTTGCGAGATGACCAGCTTCATCCAATGAAACGTTCAAGATTTTTGCCGGGCTCAGTGCAGCCGTGATGTATTCCTCCATTGATTCTGACCACAATACAACGTCCACCTTTTCTCCTCCAAGCTCTCGAATGATGGTTTGAATGCGTGTGCCGCGTTGACCGATACAGGAACCGATTGGATCAATGGCATCATCGTTCGCAGCAACGGCAACCTTTGTTCGCGAACCTGGCTCACGTGCGATGTTTTTGATTTCAACAATTCCATTTGCGACTTCCGGAATTTCTTGAGCAAAGATCGCTGCGACTAATCCTGGGGATGAACGAGACAGTCGAATTTCCGGACCCTTAGAAGACATTGTGACTTCGCGTAAGAGAACCTTTAATCGCGTGCCTGGGAAATACCGCTCTGATTCAATCTGATCTTCTGGCAACAACACACCGGATGCACGACCAAGATCAATCAACACGATGCGACCTTCACGACGTTGCACGGTCACATTCATCAACTCCCCTTCGCGATCTTTGAAATCCGTGAAGATGACGTTGCGTTCTGCTTCACGTAATTTTTGCATGATCACCTGCTTTGCCGTTTGTGCTGCCATGCGACCGAAGGCTGCAGGCACACTTAACTCAACACGGATCTCTTCGCCGATCTGTGCATCGCTTTTCAAGTCACGTGCATCAGACAACATGATCATGGTCTTTTGATTGAACACGAATTCCGGACCCGTTGGGGCAGATGAATCCACCATGAGGGAATCAACGATCGGCGTTCGTGTCGGAGGGTTCAATCGAGCTTCAGCCTTTTTCTGCAAGACTGCCGCCTCATATCGTTCAAAATAGTCAGCTGGAAGTTCAACATCCGCAACGACCTGTTTCACATCAAACACGCGGATCCCCATGGTTCCGCCGTCATAGGTTTCTGGGTCAAACTGTACCTTAATATTCTGGTTCTTGTTTCCGAAATCTTTTCGAAACGCAGCCGCCAATGCGGATTCGACCGTTTCCAAAACGGACTCATATGAAATGTTTTTCTCGTCACAGATCTGACGCATTGCTTGGGAAATTGGTGATGCCATAAGGTTTTGTAGTTGGTATAAAGAAACTCGTTCCATCCAGAACGAGTTGCGGACAAAGAATACCAAAATTGTGAAAACGTGTCAAACATCCTGGGGTCGAGTCATCATACCGCACACTCAAATGGCTACCCCAATCCAAGATCCTGCAACTATACAATAGTCAAAAAAAGACTCGTCGACATAAAGCCGACGAGGTAGTTCACACGAGTCACAGCTTGAACATAGCCATATGTTCGGGTGGGATTTGGAGAGCTCCCGTTTTATGCGCAGCAACAATCTTTTCTTTCATTTGCCTAGATATGTCAGCCGTCCTCCCCATCAAAATCGACGAAATCGTTGGCGGTTCAACCCCAATCAATTGAGCAAGCTTACGCCGTGGAATGTCATTCATCTGAATAATATCCATAATAACCTTGGCGGAAACAGTCTCACGAATGACTCTGCCACGAGAACCAGAGGCTGCTGTATCGGCTCCCTGAGAGTTTGTTTTGGTAATGGTGACAACCAGGTTACCCACTCTTGCAGCATTGTGAATCGCCTGAACGATCAATGCGATGTCTTCAGATCTCACAGAGTCGGTTTGCTCAATGAGCATCCTGATGTTCATGCTCGCACCTCCAAAAGGACGGACACGAAACTAACATGATTCGATAAAAATGTCAACGATCTGATAACCCTAACCACGACCATAAAATATTTGCATACCTCTTGACCTTTTGGCTATTTCTGCGTATCCTCCCATAGCCTTTCTTGTCCTTTCCCGAACCGACGGAATTCGGTGCGCAGTACACCCTCTCAGATTTGAGAAGAACATGAAGAGTACTCCTCCCGTTAGCAGCAGACGACCTCCGAAGAGCACCGTCAAGGCCAGCGACGCCATGCAGGCCTTCCACGACGGCATCGTCAACAGCCGCAAAGCGGTGAAGCTGGTCCACGTGGGCCCGAACACCGGAGAGCTGGAGACGTTCGTCACTCACATTCTGTGGGAGCAGAACCGCAACGGTGACATCCTCTTCGCGGACAAGTCGACTTCAACGCTCTTCCCTCTGGATCAACCGAACATCAAGGGCATCGTGTACCAAGCCGGCACGATCCCGGCATGGTTCCAGAAGAAGGTCATCGATCACCAGATGGGTCAGTACCTCATCCTGGCCGTCGCTCCGGCCCCCATCATCGCGCTCCCCCTTCCGGGATGGACTTCGGGGTTCGCCGACATGTGCACGCCGATCCTCTCCTGGCCGATCTGGACCGATCGTCACGAAGATCATCGTGAGCTCATCGATCGGGCACACAAGAACCTGAGCATGCCCAACAACCGCGTGGTCCCCCTGCTGGACAAGTCCGCGCTCCATCATCTCATGACCGTGCCCTACGTCGGTTCCGACGACATGGTCCTTGATCTCAAGCGTGCTCTCACGGCCTACATCGCGACGAAGGCGAACGGCCCCCTCACCGACGAGCACTTCTTCATGAGCCTCAAGAAGAAGGCGAAGAAGAAGCCTCACATTCTCGCCGAGAAGATCATCCCCACCCCCGCGGCTCAAGCCTCGGGCGAGTAGTCTCCCCGGCCCGTACACAACGCCCCGTCACTCGAAAGAGCGACGGGGCACTTTTATTATGAGTGAATGTGAGCGACTACTGAGAAACACCGAGGTTAATCGCGCCCGGATAAACGATCCAAGGGCGAGCATTGGTACCCGCGGTTGTATCCGGATCACAGTAGTTTCCGCTACCTTGAGTGATCAGCGGCTTACTTGAATCAACATTTGAATAAAGCTTACTTGCATCATAACAACCACCATTTTTATACAGAATATGCGTTGAACCCAACGGATAATCCACAAATTTTCCGTTTGCCAACTTATCAGTACGACATTCTCCTGTACACCAGCCCCAATTATCCTTAATTAAGATACGAGGAGTAAAGCGACAAGATTTGCTTTGATTGTCAAAGCACCCATCAGGACCAGCCAACCCCTTTATACAGGTGTCGCCAGTAGCTTTGCCGCTCTTATCGACACAATCTGAATCCTTCGAACATCCAACACTAGTATCACGAGAACAGTAACTACTATGCGTACAACTATTTGCTGGATCCGCTTTTTCTTTCCCACAGGTATATGCGTGTGTGAACTCAAAGAAGTTTTGTTCGCAAGCGAGATCGCTATTGCCGAAAGTGAGCCGAGAGACACACACATCGTCATTAAGCTGCTGGGTTGATGCATTATTACCATAGCTCTTTGCTGTGTAACTACAATCAGAATCCTTCGTACAAGATTTATATGTACGAGACTTGCAATAGCCGACCGGCGCACAACTTCCACCTCCAGGCGGACAGTCTGCATCAGACCCACAAGTTAATCCCGGAAGAAGCGAGCATTCGGACTGAACACCGCAAAATGGCTTCTTGTTTTTCATCTTAGCATCAAGAATCTCTTGTCTCGTTCCATCACCCCAATCAATATACATATTATTAAGCGCCCCCTGATTGTCAGCAGCCCACGCATAGAATCGCATCGTCACAACGGACTGACCTCCAAAATAATTCAGAGCCCCTTCTGTCTGACCCTCCAAAGAAAAGGTACCGACACGCGAGATAGGACACTGACCCGAACCACAACCGCGTGAGGTATCAGGCGCAGCGATTTGCGGTGGACGAGGAACGTAATACGCCGTATACGCAAAGTCTTGTAGCGGATAATTCCAGCCCGGCAGATCTCCTCCAAGAACATTGTTGGTATAAAGACCAGGGGTGACATCTGTCGGAGGCAAAGAGACTGTAGGCTCGACTGATTTTGCACGGTTCTTCAAATCATACCCAGTCAAACACTGAGAGCGATTAAGCGTTGAACCACAAAGATCAGTTCTTGGATAATATCCAGCACCATGAGTACACAAGTTCCTGTCTTTGTCTGGATCACCTGAATTAGCATCACCCACAGTCAGACCAGGTGGAAAACACATCTCGTAATAGTATTTCAAATCTGTAGAAGGAAGCTCTGTATACCCATCATAGAAACCTGGTTTTTCATTATCATCTTCCTGCGGAACGGGCCTGCACCACCCTCCCTCACCCTTAATAATATTGTCATTCGGAATTTTCTTATAGTCATCCGGAGCACACTGAGGATCTTCTCCCTCCCGGCATGTTGTTCCATCTTTAATACCACCTTCACAAACACCCATCCTTGTCTGTTTGCTGTTCCCAGGGCCAAAGAATCGTTGATACACATTCCACACGTCATTGGACTTGGCCGGAACCTTTACGTTAGTACACCAAGGAGCATTGTTTGCCTCATCATCACAATACCACGAAGAAGCCATGTATGGCACATCATAGGCTACGGAACGAACAACGGCATCCTGATTTTCAGTCGGATTCACCTCATTTTTAATTTCAATATCGGCATCTGTGAGCTGAGCATTGACACGCTGAATGCCT
>CAZNPI010000029.1:0-8452 GCA_964575015.1 uncultured Gammaproteobacteria bacterium | reverse complement strand
CTAGTTCCAACCCACCAACTAGCAGATTGATGAATGGTGAGTGCGGTGAGCGCTACGGCAAATGCTGCTGGATTAAAAAGATGCTTTTTACGAATTGCAAAGAGATACTTTGAAGCCATTGCCCAAATAGAAGCCCATATTGCAAGGGCGAAGTAATTTCCGTCCAGGGGAAAGGTTGGGGGAGAGATGATGAGTGCAAGAATGAACGCGGTAATGATGACCGACTCCATTTTTGATGAAGCATCATACACGTATCGGCAGACTTCATTTGTTAGAAAGCAAATCGTGGTGATGAAAAAGATCGAAAAGAGAAGTGCGAGAGGGTTGTAGGGCAGAACATGAAGTATGCTGAAGATGAGCGCGGTGCCAAGGAGAAAGGCCAAGGTATAGACTAGGAACTTGTAGAGGGACACTTTGTTGAGTTGCGCATCGATCCATTTAAACATAGATTTTTGTATAGAGGTCAAATTGGCTCGTCATTGTAGCGATTCCATTTTTATTGATCTGATACCCCTCAAATCCAGGGAGTTCTTCAATAAGCTGAATTCCGTCTGCGCCCATGGCAAAGGCTGCTGTGGCAAATCGATCAGCTTCGTAGACGTTCGGGCCAATAACGGTGAGGCTCACGATATCTGTGAGCTTCGCATCTTTTTGGTGTGGGTTGTAGATGTGTTGACCCCGAATGTATGTTCCAGATGTCGCAATGCCTTGATCTTTTAGGTATACAACCTTAACGATTTCAGACCGATCAAATGGATTGCAGATGCCGATAGTCCAAAGTTCACCTTGATTATTTCTCCCTTGTGTTTCAATGTCGCCACCTGCATCAATATAAAAGTTTTTCATGCCTTTTTCTTTCAGCAATCGCGCCGCATGATAGATAGACCAGCCTTTGACGAGGCCGGATGGATTGAGCTGACCATCCCGAGCTCGGATATCAAAGAAGCCGTTTGTAGCTAGTTTTGTTTCTTCGCATAGTGTGAGAATAGATTTCATTTCTTCGCTACATGTTTCTTCTGTGATCAGACCCTTGTTTATACGCGTTAGCTCACTCGTTTCTTTGTATGGACTATATCGTTCGTCTACTGCCTTGAAATAGGCAAACACAGCTGCGAAGAGCTCTGCTGTCGCAGAATCATCGCCGATCTCAATCGTGATCGGCATCCCCATGATCGCCTTGGTTTGCTTCATGATGTATTAGATCTTCGCTTGACCTAACGCCCCTGCAAGTGAGGTTTTAAAGCCTCCGCTCGTTGCTGTGGCACCTGATACGGTGTTCACGTTTGCCTGTTGTGCGGTAATTGCTTCTTGTTTGAGCAGTGGCATCGCATACGTATTGATCTTGATAGAGCGGTCTTGGCTTTGGGGATGATCTAAGAATTGAACATCCGTAATCTTTCCATTGGTGATAATGGCTTTTACCTGAACGTTGCCGTAATAGACATCAACAACTGGACCGGTATATGTGCCGTCACGATAGATGTTCCCACGCATCGGCATTGGTTGTGTCATCATTGCTGGCGCCGTGACAGGGGTAGTCGCTGCTGCAGGTTTTGTTCGGATAATACCCTCATCTTCGTCATCGTCTTCAAAAAATGGTTGCGGTATATATGCTGGCGTAGGGGATGAGTCCGTGCTGGTTGGTGCGATAGTATCAACAACGACCATCGAAGATTTTTGCTCAAGGCCACCGTTTAACTGAACAAAGGCCACGTATGAGGCAAATGTGCCAATGAGCAGGAAACCGAAGATGTATTTTTTCATATGTCGTCTGTAGATGATATCAGCCTCTAAAAGGATACGAAAGTCCTTGTTTGAAAGGTGCAATACAAAAACCGCCCCATTGCTGGAGCGGTTTTTCGTTCATTGCCCTAGGCGTTAGACGCGTTGGACGTTGACGGCTGCTGGACCCTTTGGGGAGTCTTCGACGTCAAATGAAACCTTGTCACCTTCGCGGAGTTCGTCGAATTGAACGCCGACCAATGACTTGCCATGGAAGAATAAATCCTTCGCTTGACCTTCTGCACCGATGAAGCCGAAGCCTCGATCTGTGAGTTTCTTGATAACACCATTCATAGGTTTATCTATATTCACTAAAATTGCAGAATTAGATATATTTATGAAAGAGACTGCTTTCAAAATATGGCAATTTTATTAACGAGATAATAGCATGTATTCGATAAAAAGTCAAGGGGTATGGCATGAAACTTTGATTTTACCCCCATTTCTGGCACAATCCGCCCATGGCCATTGTATTGCAGCTTCAGGGCATCTCAAAAGCGTTTGGACCACGCATATTGTTTGATAATGCGACACTTTCCGTAGCGGAAGGTCAGCGCATTGGGTTGATTGGGGCGAATGGAGCGGGAAAGACTACGTTATTTAAAATGATTTTAGGACAGGATGATATTACGGATGGGCAGGTCGTGTTTCATCCTACAGCTCGATTGGGTTATTTGGAACAGCAAGAGGTGTTTTCTGAAGATGAGACCGTGATGCAGTACTTGGTACGGATATCGGGCTGTGAGTCATGGGAATGTGGGAAGATGGCATCTACATTCGAAATCACGCATGAACGCCTTGAGGCGCCATTTTTATCCCTCTCAGGCGGGTTTCAGATGCGTGTCCGTCTTGCAGGGATATTCTTAAAGGATCCAAATTTGCTGTTGCTTGATGAGCCGACCAATTATCTTGATCTTCAAACAGTTCTCTTGTTGGAGTCGGCTTTACAGAAATATCGTGGCGGTCTCTTATTGATTTCACATGATCGTGAGTTTCTCAAAAATGTTTGTACGCATACGCTAGAGCTGGAACATGGGAAATTGAATCTGTATCCAGGTGATGTTGAATCATATCTCGCGTTCAAAGAAGCGCGTCTTGCCGAACAGCAGCGGTATAACAAGAAGATTCAGGCGCAACGAGCGCATTTGCAGACATTCGTTGATCGATTTCGGTTTAAGGCTGCGCTTGCGGCTCAGGCGCAAAATAAGTTAAAGCAGATTGAACGATTGAAATCGATCGAAATCGCGCACTCCCTGCGAACGGTTCGGATGGTGATTCCAGATCCGTCGCCGAAGAAGGGTGTTGCGCTAACATGTACAAATCTTTCCGTTGGATATCGTGAAGGACAGCCGGTATTACGAAATGTTGATTTTGAGATTCAGCGCGGTGATCATGTTGCAATTCTTGGTGAAAATGGACAGGGAAAGACGACATTGTTGAAAACCGTGGCAGGTGAACTCGCAAGCCTTGAAGGTTCCTATAAATGGGGTCACGGCATCCGCGTGGCATATTATGCTCAACATATCGCGCAGATGCTGCCAAAGTCAGGCACTGCAGCTGGATATTTGTGTACGGTTTCTGGATTAAACCTAGAAGAAGAGCTGTTGCGAATGGCGGGCAATTTTTTGTTCACCAAAGAAGATCTTGAAAAACCAATCACCTTGCTATCAGGCGGGGAGCGAGCGCGTCTTTGTCTCGCCGGTATCTTCTTGGGTCGATATGATGCGTTGATTTTGGATGAACCGACGAACCACCTCGACTTTGATACCGTGGAAGCGTTGGGTGAGGCGCTGCAAGAGTTCACCGGCACTGTGCTGTTTGTCAGTCATGATCGAACGTTTGTCTCGCAAATCGCTACAACGATCCTCGACGTCCGTGATGGCAAGGTTCGTCGCTATCCGTACCCGTACGAGATTTATGTCTACGAGCTCCAGACGCACGAAGCATTCACCATGCCGGATGATGAGGAGAAGAATGCGGGCGATGTTCCGTATGTGAGAACTCGAACCGACGTGTACCAAGATATCCAGAAACAGAAGGGTGCACTATCGAAACTTGAAGAAAAGATGAAGAAGCTTACAGAGGAACAATTTGGTATTCATCAGTATTTCAACGAACATCCGGGTAAACCAGACGTTCAAAAGGCAAAACGCCTGAAAGAAATCGCAGACGAGTCGATGCAGGCGGAAGCGGATTGGTTTAAGGGTCATGATCAGCTTGAGGTATTGGTGAAAGAGATGAAGACGGCGAAGGAGTAGAAGATTGAAATTTTGTCTGATCCGTGCTATAACCCCAATCATGAAGATCGCGATTATTGGTGGTGGCGCGGCTGGGTTAATGGCCGCTGCTACGATCGTTGAGATGAATCCGGAAGCGGAGGTTTTTTTGATTGAGAAGAATGACGGACTTGGGAAGAAGGTGATCATTTCTGGCGGAGGGCGATGCAATGTCACGACTGGTATTACGGATATTCCTACGGTTCTCACTCGATATCCTCGTGGTGGGAAGTTTTTGTCATCTGCGATGTATCAGTTTTCACCGGAGAAGGTCTACGCCTGGTTCGAATCACACGGCGTTCCCTTGAAGGTGGAGGATGATTTGCGTGTATTTCCGCAATCAGATTCAGGGAAAGACATCGTTGGCGTGTTTGAACGGTTATTTGAGCGCTCCACGGTTCATGTGATGTTAAAAGCGCAGGCGATGAGTATAGAGAAGACTGATACGGGTTTTAAGCTTGCATTGAAGGGTCAAAATGAGCCGCTACACGTTGATGCGGTAATTTTGACGACCGGAGGCCAAGCGTTCCGCCAAACAGGCTCTACGGGCGATGGATATGCATTCGCGCAGTCGTTGGGGCATACGATCACGAAACTCGCGCCAAGCTTGAACTCCTTTGGCACGTTGGAGACATGGACGGCTGATATTTCTGGTGTCTCTTTTCAAAAAGCAAAGATCACGGCGGTTGGGGAGAAGCGATATTCGATTACCGGTCCATTCTTGTTTACGCATAAAGGTATTAGTGGTCCGGCTGTTTTTGCATTGTCATCGCTTGTCGCTCATGAAGAGTACGACGCATCGCATCCGCTCGAGATTTTTATCGATCTCTTCCCGAATCTCACGAATGATGAATTACGCAAGGAAATTGAGGCAAGCATAGCGACGAACGCGAAAAAGAGTTTTGAGAACTCATTGACGGCAATCATCTCGAAGTCATTAAGTGAGGTCGTCTGTGGTGAGCTTGGTCATCACATCAGTAAAAAAGGTGGAGATATGAAAAAGACGGAGTTGATTACTTGTGCTGAATGGTTGAAAGGAATTCCACTGCACGTCATTTCACGCGGAGCAGGGGACGAGTTTGTGACGGCAGGTGGCGTTGAGCTGAGTGAGGTTAATCCATCTACGATGGAATCAACGATCTGTCCCGGCCTCTATTTCGCGGGAGAAATTTTAAATATCGACGCCTTCACCGGCGGGTTTAATTTGCAGGGATCTTGGGCAACCGGGAGATTGGCAGGATTGAATGCTGCTGGAGTTCGTACGTAAGGTTTTTAGACTGCAGTATCATGTAACTCCTGTACGATATACTGGTTCGTTCCGTTCGGTGTCTCAATTGTCACCTGATCACCAACGGTTTTACCCATAAGTGCTGCGCCAAGTGGCGACACGTGTGAAATTCGTCCGCGGGATGGATTTGATTCATGTGGTCCGACGATGTGATAGGTTTTTTCGCCGGATGCACCTCGAAGTGTCACGCTTGAACCAAGCCGGATAGCTCCTGATGCACTTCCGGCTTCAATAATAGTGGCTCGTTTGAGCCGTTGTTTGATTGAAAAAATCCTCCCATCAATATTCGCGAGTCTGAATTTTGCTTCTGTATATTCAGCATTCTCTGAAAGATCACCTTTTTGAACGGCAACACTCACATCCGAAATAGCTTGTGGACGTTGGTGCTTTTCCAGATCTTCCAAATCAGCAACAAGCTTGTCATAGCCTCGTTGCGTCATCGGGATCATCTCATCCTGATCGTTATGGATCTTGAGCAATTGCGCTCTTCGTTTGGGGAGTTGCATTCAGAGACCTTATCATTCCTGGATATAGGAATCCAGCAATGCGCCGTAGATTTGGCTTCTGGTGATTATACCGATGAGATTCCCATTTTCAATAACAGGAAGTCTGTGTACGTGCTTTGCGAGCATGATGGCTCCGGCGCGCATGATTGGCACGTCTGGTTCAATGGAATGAACAATTTTTGTCATAAAAACAGAAACAGGTTTCTGCCGTACGTCTTCAATCTTATGTTCGCGAGACTCTAAATCAAGGTAGAGCTCGGGGTTCTCAAAGAAGCTGGTTGAGAACGGGTATAAAATACGAAATAAATCCTTGTCAGACACGATGCCGACGACCTTACCAGACTCATTGAGAACGAGAACGCCATTAATCTTATTCTGAGACAAGACACGCGCGGCCTCTTCGTAGGTCGCGGTTTCAGGAATCGAAATAATTTGCGATTCCATGAGATCACGGACTTTCATAGAGATGGGGGGGTAGGATGTGAATGGACTTAAAGCTAGATATAGCATAGCAGCGTTTCAAATCAATTGCACTCTTTTTGCGGGGCGCGTATTCTTTTTCGGTATCTATGACATTTCAAGAATATCAACTCGCCGCACGTAAAACAGCGGTGTACCCAAATCAGGGGAGTAACTATATTTATCCAACACTTGGATTAGTTGGTGAAGCTGGAGAGGTTGCTGAAAAAATAAAGAAGGTGATTCGTGATAATCAGCAGATGATGACGCCGGAAAAGATACAGGAGCTATCAAAAGAGTTGGGTGACGTTCTCTGGTACATTGCACAGCTCTCCACAGAGCTCGGATTAGAGCTGGAAGATGTTGCTGCAGGAAATATCGAAAAGCTTCAGTCTAGACAGGAAAGAGGGGTCACTCATGGAAGTGGAGATAACCGATAACCTTTATATGCAATTTGAAATTCAATCCAAAATCTCGGTCCCCGTATCCACGGATCAGGCAAAGCGTCTTTCTTCGTATATTTCGTCATGTGCCAAGATCGCTCAATCGCATCAATGTACGTCACCTGAAAGCTCGCTCTGTTTGCCGGATGATGAAGAGACGCTGAAGGCAGTGCAGGGGATGATGAAGCGGTTTAAGCGATCGGAGTTGAAGGCTATTTTGGTGATTGGAATCGGTGGATCCAATCTAGGGACCAAGGCTGTCTATGATGCCTATGGTGGAGCCTTTGATTCTCTTGAAACAGAAAGAACACCAAAACTACTCTTTGCTGATACGTGCGATCCAGCATTGATTACCAAGATAGGCGACATGCTGAAGTCATTGATCACAAAACCGGAACAACTCGTGATTAACCTCATTAGTAAGTCCGGAGGAACAACCGAGAGCGTTGTGAATGCGGAGATCTTGATTCAGCTTCTGATGAAAAAATTTCCAGAGATGTTGCAGCGGGTTGTTGTGACTACGGACAAAGATTCAAAGCTTTGGAATGCAGCACTCGGACTTGGTATTTCTGTGCTCGAAATTCCGAAACATGTTGGTGGCAGATATTCCGCGTTATCAGCCGTCGGTCGCTTCCCGCTTGGACTACTTGGGCTTGATATCAAAGCGTTGCGAGATGGAGCTGCTGACATGCGAGACATGTGTCTTGAAAAAAACGTGAAACAGAATCCTGCGGCCACGTCTGCACTTGTTTTGCACGATGCATATTCCCGTAAACTATTCATTCACGACACCTTTGTATTTACCCCGTCACTTGAGTCCCTGGGTAAGTGGTATCGCCAGTTGCTTGGAGAAAGTATTGGGAAGGAAACGGACCTGAATGGAAAGGTTGTTCACATTGGGATTACGCCAACCGTTTCTGTAGGTTCAACGGACCTGCATTCCGTGGGTCAACTGTATCTCGGTGGCCCACGCCATTCTGTGACAACATTTGTTTGGGCAGAGAAGGCGATGAAGGATCCGATGGTTCCAAAGAAGTTGCTCTTCGGAACACTCGTTGACGGTATCCAGGGCCTTCGCGTTTCTCAGGTCTTCCAGGCGATCCGTCAGGGGACTATGGCTGCGTATGCGAAGCAAGGTCTTCCATGCATGAGCATCTGTTTGGAAGATCTCAGTATGTATGAACTTGGATCGTTTCTTCAATTCAAAATGATGGAGGTCATGTACCTCGGTTCGCTGTTCAATGTGAACGCATTTGACCAGCCAAATGTGGAAGCTTACAAAACAGAAACACGCCGGATTCTTGGTTCAAAATAACCCATACACTCATGTCTACCTATTCTCCCTATCAGAATTATCTTTTGCGTTTACATGAAGTGAAGGCGCTCCTTGGGTATACAGATGCAGACATCGCAGCGCTCATGGAACCGATGCGTGTTATTGATACAACGATCGACGTGGTTCGAGATGATGGCTCAACAGAGTCGTTGAAAGCGTACCGAGTCCAGTTCAACAATGCACGCGGTCCGTTTAAGGGCGGTATTCGTTTTCATCCACTTGCTGATTTGGATGAGGTGAAAGCTCTTGCGGCAGCGATGGCATTGAAGTGTGCTGTGGTAGGGATTCCAATGGGTGGTGGGAAGGGTGGTGTACAGTTTGATCCAAAGACGCACTCAGAAGCAGAAATTGAACGTATCTCA
>CAZNPI010000028.1:4443-8569 GCA_964575015.1 uncultured Gammaproteobacteria bacterium | reverse complement strand
TGTTTCAGAAAGCATGATGAACGGAACGTATACACTTGATTGGCCAAAGCAGGCGGGTGCTGATGAGACATCGTTTTCTGTGGATGCTTCATTTCGTCAGAACGTGGAGACGGCCATTCCGGCTGAGGAGCGATCACGATGGGGAGATGCTCGATACACCGTACAAACAGATTCTGTGCAGGATCGATCATTTATGGTGAAATTCAAAGAGCGCTAACACATTGATTCGCTTGCGTGATCACCGCGTTCATGTGAGGCTATTGACGATCTTCACGTATGTTTACGAAAAAAATTGGCATTGATCTTGGAACCACCACCGTGCTGGTGTATGTTCAAAAAAAGGGGATTGTATTGAACGAGCCGTCAGTTGTGGCGATTTCATTGGCTGATAAACGAGTCTTAGCAGTTGGAAAAGAAGCAAAAGAAATGTTGGGACGAACGCCGGATACGATTGTGGCAAAGCGCCCATTAAAAGATGGCGTGATTGCAGACTACCGAACAACGGAAGCGATGCTTCGATATTTTATTAACAAGGCACTTGGCGGTGTGCGTTTATTTCGTCCGGAAGTGATGGTTGCTGTTCCGGGAGGTATCACCTCAACAGAACGACGCGCAGTGATTGATGCAACAATTTCTGCTGGAGCTCGCGCTGCGTACATCATCAAAGAACCGGTTGTTGCAGCGATTGGCGCAGATATTCCGATTGGGTCACCGTCAGGGCACATGATCATCGATATCGGTGGAGGAACAAGTGAGATCGCGGTGATCTCTTTGGGTGGTATTGTATCGTCTTCTTCTGTTCGTATTGGTGGAAATAAATTAGATATGTCGATTCAGGAGCATGTGCGAAGAAAGTATGGGTTAGCTGTTGGTGAGCGCACATCAGAAGATATTAAAATTCGTATTGGTTCCGCACTCTATTTGGAAACGAAACTGGAAATGCAGGCAAAGGGTCGAGATATGATTACTGGATTGCCCCGAACAATTACGGTCACGAGCGATGATGTGACAGATGCAATTCAACATGAGCTTCAGGGCATCATCGAAGCGGTTAAAGATGTGTTGCACAATACGCCTCCAGAACTTTCTGCAGATGTGATGGAAAAGGGGATGGTGTTGTCTGGAGGATCGGCTCAATTGCGAAATTTGGATCGTCTCTTAGCTGAAGCAACCGGTGTTCCGGTCTTTGTCGCGGATACGCCGCAGCTCTGTGTGGCGAAGGGGACTGGAATTGCGTTAGAGAATTTGGAGAGTTATAAGCGATCGATTTTTTCATCATAAAAAAGGCCCCGGCAGTAATCTGTCGGGGTAAGTTCGCCCGTACTTAGCGGGCGTATTCGTGACGCTGTGGTTGTCGTTCGAGAGGAACGAGCCCGATTCTGAAAGCGAGCATCTGCTCTTTCACGCCACAGGCATAAACGCAATCCATCTGGTCTTCCGTGACAGATTCGATTCGAGGATATCGTTGCATGGATCGGAGAAACCGGTGTAGTCGTGCGATCGTTTCCGTGAGCTCATCGGACTGCACAAACGTTCCATGAAGCGAGGTCGGTGATACGTGTCGCTGTTTCATTTTGCGAAGGTACGGCATGACATCTTCCGGTCGCGTATCTCGTTCAAACGTCCACGGATAGATCTCTGCGAGAATGGGGAATTTACTTCCGGCAGCAAATCGTGCGTTTGTGGCAAACCCTTCGATGGTCTGGACCGTATATGCGCGAACGCGATGATGCGCATCGCACACATTCGGGTGAAGTGTTTGTTGGATGAATTTGAGCGGGTCAACTGCGCTGAGGATGACGAGATGGTGCCTGTGAAACAGTCGTTGAACGCTGGGGTGAACCATGGCCTTCTCCGTTGTTCTTGGCAACGGTGTGAAGATAGTTCACATGTACCGGTTCGTCAACGTTTACAACTCATTGATCGTGCGTTACGTTTTGCACAGATATGATGATCGGCATTGAGGCAACGCGTGCGAATAAGCCGCGAAAAACCGGCGTAGAGTGGTATGCGTGGCACGTGATTCAGGAATTAAAAAAACTCACTGTTGGAAATCCACATTCGTGGATTCTGTATTCAAATGCGGTTTTAACAAATGGGTTAGAGCAGCTGCCGGAAAATTGGTATGAAGTTCGTCTTCCATGGATGTTCCCGTATGGTTGGACGCAACTTCGATTATCCGTCGAATTGTACCGTCATCCGATTGACGTGATGTGGTTTCCTGGTTCAACATTGCCACGCATTCTTCCAAAAAAATCCGTTGTCACCGTTCACGATATTGGGTTTCATCAATTTCCGGAACTGTATCCTGCACGACAGCGAGCCATTCATGAGCGTGCGATGAAGGAGGTTCGTTCACGGGCTACACGTATTATTACTGTTTCTGAACATTCTGCAAAAGCAATGGTCAGTGCATACGGGATCGATCCGGCACGCATCGCAATTACGCCATGTGGTATTGATCATGAGGTTTATCATCCGCATACAGATGTGGCTGCGGTGGACGATTGTTTGCGAAGGCATCAGCTTGCTGCGCCCTATTTCGTGTATGTTGGTCGCATGGAAAAAAAGAAAAATGTGACAACGTTGATAAAAGCATTTACGGAATTTAAAACGCGTCGTGGTGTTGGCGATCCGTATCGATTAGTTTTGATCGGTTCTCAGGGGTTTGGATTTGAAGAGGCTCAGCGTGCTATTGATCAATCACCGGTGCGTTCGGACATTCAGCAGTTAGGATATGTTCCTGAGCAGGATTTGCCGGTTATTTTGCAAACAGCAGAAGCGTTGATTCAGCCTTCTTGGATTGAGGGCTTTGGTATTCCACCGGTGCAAGCAATGGCGTGCGGATGTCCAGTCATTTCATCAACCGGAGGATCTCTTCCGGAAATTTGTGGGGATGCTGCACTCTTTTTTGATCCATCAGAATCTCAAGAACTGGTTCAGCAACTTTCTCGTCTGGTGGATGATTCTTCATTGCGTCAACGGATGCGGGATGCGGGATTGGTTCAGGCTGCAAAATATACGTGGCGTCGAACAGCGGAATTAACACTTCCTGCATTAATGGAGTGGAATTGATATGCATGAAGCAACGGCGCGATTGATCACGCTCGGATTAAGTGAGAAAGAGGCAAGTGTCTATTTGGCGATGTTGGAGCTTGGTCCGACTGGTGTTGGGGAAATTTCGGATAAAGCACAGGTGAATCGATCGACAACATATTTAACGATGGAAGGCTTAAAAAAACGTGGTCTTATTTCATGTGTTGATGATGGGAAGCACGTTGTGTTCAGTCCAGAATCACCATCGCGATTAGAATCAATTTTGAATCAGGAACGAGAAAATGTTGATCGAAAGCAAGGGTCACTCCTTGAGGCGATGCCGTACTTTATGGGGTTATTTAATTCGATTCAAGGAAAGCCTAGCGTTCGATATTTTGAAGGCGATGATGGGATCGTGGCGGCGCGAGAAATGTTAATGCGAGCAGATGGCGAATATCGAAGTTTTACGGCAGTTGATGAAAGTGCATTACGCATGGCGAGTATTGATGAAGAACAGCGGATGCGGATGTCTCGACGCATGCGTGGACGATATCTTTTTTCTGTGAAACCTGGGTGCCAGGTTCCGGTGTGTGATTTGCGAAATTGGCAAGCCAGGCAGATCCCATTTGAACGAGCTCCATTTACGGGTGAGATTAATATCGTTGGATCTATTGTGACGGCTTTTGTGGTTACGAGCCAGCCTATTGCTTTTGTGGTGGAGAATCAAGAGATGGCCGGTTTATTTTGTGCATTATTTGATACGGCTTGGTTGCAGGGAACGGTGATAGAAAAATAAAAGCCGCCCAGGTGTTGCCACGGGGGCGGGAAGGGGAAGAATCGCGTATGCGATTCGGACGATTGGTGAGATCGCCGTCTGTTGTGCAAAAGGGATTAACCTCCGCACGGGCAGTGAGCGATGCGTCGCAGGATCCAGCGCTTCCTACGGATGTGCCGCCTGCCTTGGCGTGTCATTTGTCCCTATCTGATCCAGCATCAGCCGGACTTGCCTCTGAGGAGTTACGGTGCGGTGCTCACCCAGGCACCGGCCGTCAAGGCCTATGTGGCGAAACTGCGCCGCTCGGCGCCCGAG
>CAZNPI010000028.1:0-4433 GCA_964575015.1 uncultured Gammaproteobacteria bacterium | reverse complement strand
CGGCTGGGTGAGAGAGCCCTTTTTCCGGGGCTTGTTGTTGTTTGGTACGTTAGGTTTTTCGACTAGGGAGCTGAGAGGCAGGCAAAGTCTACATGACCGTATTACCCTTGACAATAATCGTATTTTCGTGTATGGTACGTCGTCATTCGCGTATGCCATGCGGGCGTAACGTGGGTGAAGAATGACGGTTTTGCGAAAGGGTTCCTTCCATGATGCATCGAGCGTTGGTTTGGTTCGCTGCCGCATCGGCAGCGTTGATGACGATCGGCTGCGGCGACGCCTCGCTCACGCCGAAGCCCGAGACCGTGACGGTGACGATCACCGTGACGGCCACGGGGAGCGGAACCGACGGAAAGGGCGGCGCCGGCGGCGACGAGAACGTGGGCGGCCACGACGGCCACGCGGGCGCGGGAGGGGGGACGACCTCTACCACGAACACGACCACCACGACCGAGACGGGCGCCGGCGGCTCCGCGACGACCACCTCTACCACGACCCAGACGGGGACGGGTGGGGCTGGCGGCGCGGCAACGACGACGACTTCGTCGACGTCCACCACCACGACCACCTCCTCGACGAGCTCGACCAGCACGTCGACCACGACGAGCACCTCTTCGACCACCTCCACCACGACCACGACGTCCACGTCGACCGTGACGGGCGGCCCGCAGAAGGTCACGCTCCACATCTTCGATATCCCGCCGACCGCGGGGAACCACACGTTCAACGTGTTCGCGTTCCTCACGCCGGACGACCCGTCGATCCAGTGGCTGGGTGCTCCGAACTGGACGGCGAACGGCGCCGCGCTCCAGATCGACGCGACCGTCACCGAGAAGACGCTGATGTACTACGGCGTCGCGATCGATCCGCCGGCCGGGTCCAACCCGAGCCAGGGCGCGTACTGGACGAACCAGGCGTGCGATCCGGGCCAGCTCAAGCTGACCCACAACGCGTACGCG
Source organism: uncultured Gammaproteobacteria bacterium (assembly GCA_964575015.1). Taxonomy (GTDB): domain Bacteria; phylum Patescibacteriota; class Patescibacteriia; order 2-12-FULL-60-25; family 2-12-FULL-60-25; genus JAGOQX01. The sequence continues at coordinate 3,474 of CAZNPI010000028.1, read as the reverse complement.
ACCGTCACGATCAACGGCGCGACGTACCCGGCTCCGCCCATCCAGGTGAAGCCGAACGGTCAGGGTGGCTGCTGGCTCATGGTCGCGGCCATGAAGTCCCCACTCATCGCCCCGAACGACGAGGACGGGGACGGCTACACGACCGACAACGTGGTCAAGGAGCTCCGCGACTGCGCGGACAAGAACGGCGGCTTCCACCCCGGCGCCGTCGAGACGCCGGCCACGGTCGACCAGCTCGACGCCGACTGCGATGGCAGCCCCAACCCGGCGCGTGACATCGTCGTCATGAAGATCGGGCTCTCGAACCTGAAGCCCCAGGTCAACTCCACGAACGGGTCGGTCTACCCCATGACCTGGGACGCCGGCCACCAGTGGTACGCGACCGCGCCGATCGAGCGGATCAGCGCCAACGTGCCGAACCCGAAGGAGTTCTACGTGTCCTGGCCCAAGACCGCGGACCCCTACCCGTACTGCGTGGCCAACACGACGTGCTACGACAGCAGCTTCTCCGGCGGTAGCTGCCACGCTGACCTCATCCAGGGCATGCAGATGATGAAGGAGGGGAGCAACGTGCTCATCCCCCTGAATCTGCAAGTTGTTCAGATCGGCAAGGATCTCACCTGCCACTGGTTCAGCCAGTAGGCCACTCGCCCCCGCGAGAGACCAGTCCATCGGACGGTCTCGCGGGGGTTTTCATTTTGGTTGAATCCTTGACAAAATGGGGAAAAATTGGTAGGGTCAAACATCCTCAAAACAGAGTGCTTTGGAGCGCTCAGGAGGAACAGTCTTCGATCCTTGTCTGGTTTTGCCTTTTCACATCAGTATCTCGGTAGAGCCGAGAGAAAGGGGTAGGCACATGCGCCCTCCCAAACGGAAGTACGGTAGAGCCCTGCATTCCCTCGTTCCGATCATCGTCGCGCTGGCGATGGTCTCGACCTTCGCCGCGTGCAGCGGCGGTACCACGGCCCCGGCCGAGTACCTGATGGAGAACAAGTCGCAGCTCAACGGCTGCGATCTCGGTGCGGTCTGCACCTTCCCGAGCTTCTGCTGGTACGACCAGTCTCTCTCGACCGGCAAGCTCGACTGTCGCGCCGACACGCACACGTTCGGAACGTCGTGCATGCCGGGCAACTACTGCGACGCTCAGACCCTCGCGACCTGCACGGCGCCGAACGGAAGCGTTCTCGTCTGCGACGTGGTGAACCACAAGATCGGGTCGACCACTCCTGCCGCAGGGGCTGGCGGCAAGGTCGGTAGCGCCTCGACCACGACAACGACGACCACCGGTGCCGGCGGCACGATCGTGACTACGTCCGACGCAGGGGCTGGCGGCAAGGGCGGCGCGACGACGACCATCACCACGACCACGACCGGTGGTACGGGCGGGATGGGCGGCGCGACGACGAACTCGTGCAAGCCGACGGACCTCAACGTCGCGTGCAACGTCGGGAACTACGGGTGCCTGCCCGTGAACGTCTCGTACTGCATGGACGGGGGCAATGACGCGGGGATCGAGACCATCCTGCAGTGCCTCTGCCCGAACCCCAAGGACGGGAACAAGGGGACGTGGCTCTACACGGGCTCGAACTGCTCGGCCATGAACCTCTGCTGGCAGCCGGTCCAGTCCGACGGTGGTGTCGGCGGCGCGGGTGGCGCGACCACCACGACGACGGTCGTCGGTGATGCCGGTCAGCCGGATGCGAGCTCGTCCGCCGATGCCGGCAACGACGCAGGTGACGGAGGGTCGCCCATCGTCTTCACCGGCTTCGTCGCCAACTGGAAGCCGCCGGCCGGCTTCGTTCTCGACAACGGCGGCTTCGTTGCCGTCTGGGCGTGGTACAACGAGGCCGACGGAGGCCTGAACCACCCCTGGGACGATAAGGGTCCGCCGCTCTGCATCATGCAGCTCGTGAACGGGGTCTACTCGTGCGAGCTGAACGCGGTGCCGGTCGGTTCCGACCTGTACCTGGACATCAAGTACTCCAACGCCAAGTCGCCCGAGTCGTTCTGCTGGGTGTTCGACATCTCGCCGAACATCCCGTGCGGCGGTAACGGCGTGCCCTTCGGAACACCGACGTTCACCTTCAAGGGCGCGCCCGTCGTCTACGACCTGAAGATGAACTACCTGAAGAACCCCATGTACCTCAACGCGCACATCAACCCCACGCCCTAGGCGTCGGCGCGAAGGTGTGTCTCCTGCGGTCGTCTCTCGTTCGAGAGGCGGCCGCTTTTATTATTGCGTGATACACTGTATCCATGTCTCGTTCGTTTTTTGGAAGAGGAAATACACCGAGTGTATTGTGGGGTTTGTTTTTGATATTAGCGCTTTCCGCAATTTTTATTGCTGTTGGATATCCGATGCAGCCTCTTGTTTTGCTTGGATTACTGGTTGCAACGATTGTTGCGTATCGTTCAATTTATTTCACCATGTATCTTGGGTTTGCTTTGATGCCAGTACTTGGGTTTCTTGTCTCTATTCCGACCGGGAGTTTATTGTTTGGCCAACGGGCATTTGGCGGATCAATTGATATTAGTATCGGTGAAGTTGTTCTATTTTTTGCCCTTTTTGCTTGGGGTTTAAAGTTGGTCTTTCTGTGGCAGCATCGCCGTGATCCAAATTGGCTTCCGCGTCTTCCGCTGTGGAGTTCATACGGAGCGTTATTTGGTGCGCACGTTGTTTCAATGTGGTCACGATTGCAGCCAGATCCGTATCTTGTCTTAAAATTTTCCCTCCGGCCGGTCTTATTTAATTATCTTGCGTTTATTGCATTGCCCGTGAACTTGATTCGCTCTCGTCGTCGTCTTGTTTCTGCGTCTGTTGCGTTAGCGATTGTTGGGTCTCTTGCGGCACTTGATGGATTCATTTCGATTTTTTTTCCACATGGTGGCATTGGGATTGGGAGAGCACATCCATTTGGAATTTTTGGTATCTCGCCACTTGGTGAAAATCAGAATGAGTTGGCAGATCTCCTTGTTTTTACGGCGCCCATCACATTTGCTCTCGCATATCTGATCCAGTTGAAACGAAAAAATATTGTTCGTCTTGTTGCGTACGCCGGCGCATTTCAGGCATTTATCGGTCTGATGACATTTACTCGAACGATTTGGATTGTATTTGTACTTGAGCTGGTTATTCTTGGTGCAACGGTATGGCGTGAATCAATGAAACAGCGTGCACAAGAATTCGTTATCTTGGCATGTGCGTTGTTACCGTTCGCAATCGGAATGGTGTTTTATGCTGTTTCTGATACGGCAAAGAGTTCGAATTCAACGAGAATCATGTTGTCTCAAATTGCCTATGAGCTTTTGTTGACGAGCCCTCTGGTGGGTTCGGGTGCTGGAACATTTTATGAGCGTGTAGGTTCAACGAGGATCTTTTTGTTGGAATATGGCGCACCGCTCGATTCGCACGGATTTATCCAAAAAATTGCAGCTGAAACAGGGATGATTGGTGTGTTTGCACTCGCGTATGTT
>CAZNPI010000027.1:0-8609 GCA_964575015.1 uncultured Gammaproteobacteria bacterium | reverse complement strand
AGGATGCGCTGCAGTGTATTCACGATGGAAAAACGTTATCTGATAATAATCGCTACTCCATCTCGTCCATGGATCACTCCATGGTGGCGCCTGAGGTGATGATTGAAGCGTTTGCCGAAACGCCGGAGGCGATTGCAAATACACGACGTATCGCTGATCGATGCAATGTTGTCTTGGAGCTAGGTATTAATAAGTTGCCGGTATTTGAAGTTCCGGAAGGCAAAACAGAAAACAGCTATCTTCGAGAGCTATGTGAGGCTGGAATGCAGGTTCGGTATCCGAACGGTCCTACGCCTGAGGCAATCGAGCGCCTTGATTTTGAATTGTCGACCATCGAGCGCATGGGATTTGCTGCGTACTTTTTAATTGTGCATGACTATGTGAAATGGGCGAAGGATCACGGCGTCATCGTTGGTCCTGGCCGTGGTTCTGCAGCGGGTTCAATCGTCGCGTACTCCTTGCGTATCACGAACCTTGATCCGCTGCAGTACGGGCTGCTCTTCGAACGGTTCTTGAATCCTGATCGTATCTCCATGCCGGATATTGATATGGACTTCGATGATGTCAAACGAAAAGACGTGATCGAGTATGTATCGAATAAATACGGTCATGATCGTGTCGCCGGTATCATCACATTTGGAACCATGGCCGCCCGTGCCGCGGTTCGTGATGTGAGTCGCGTGTTGGGTTGGACATTTCAGGAGGTTGACCGTGTTGCAAAAGCTATTCCGCCTCCGGTTCAGGGAAAGCATATTCCACTTGAAATTTCAGCAAAAGAAAATCCAGAGCTGCGCGCAATGTATGAGGGTGAGCCTCGGATTAAACTATTGATTGATTTGGCAATTCGTCTGGAAGGCACAGCGCGCCATGCATCGCAGCATGCATGTGGCATCGTCATTGCACCTCGGCCGCTCGTTGAGTATGCGCCGCTTCAAAAGGCACAAGGAGGTGATGTTGATCAGGTGATTCAATATTCTCTTCATTCAACAGAGGTTTCCGGATTGTTAAAAATGGATTTTTTGGGCCTCTCGCACTTAACGATCATTCGAGACTGTATTGATATCATCAAAGCTGTGCATGATGAGGATATTGATATTGATACGATTCCGCTGCACGATGAACAGACGTTTGAATTATTGGGTCGTGGTGAAACGACTGGAGTCTTTCAGTTGGAATCTGATGGGATGAAGAAGTATATTCGCGAACTGAAGCCATCCTATATTGAAGATATTATCGCAATGGTGGCGCTTTATCGTCCGGGCCCAATGCAATTTATTGAATCGTTTATTGCGAGAAAACATGGACGAGAAAAGATCGTGTACGCGCACCCGTTATTGAAAAATGCATTAGGAAATACGTACGGTATTCCAGTGTATCAAGAGCAGGTGATGCAAGTGTCTAAAGATATGGCAGGCTTTACCGGAGGTCAGGCTGATACGTTACGCAAAGCCATGGGAAAGAAGATCGCGAAATTGATGGCAGAGATGAAAGAGAAATTCGTGGCCGGATCGGTAAAGAATGGTGTTGAGAAAAAAGTCGCTGAAGAAATTTTTCAACAGTTTGAAGAGTTTGCCGCGTACGGTTTTAACAAGTCACATGCGGCGTGTTATGCCATGATCGCATATCAGACAGCGTACTTGAAAGCGCATTGGCCGGCCTGTTTTATGGCTGCGTTATTGAATTCAGATTGTACGAATTTGGATCGTATTACGATTGAGGTTGAAGAGTGCAAGCGCATGGGGATGCTGGTTTTGCCTCCGGATATTAATGAGTCATATGGCAAGTTCTCTGTTGTGAAAGAAACGGTTGTTGGGGTTGTCGAGCCAGGGGCTGAAGCAAAAATTCCAACGATTCGATTTGGACTATTGGCAATTAAGGGGCTTGGGGAGGACGTTGTTGAGACGATCATTCAAGAGCGAAAAGCGAATGGACCGTATCTGGATCTCGCAGAATTTATTACGCGTGTTCCTGGAAAATCAATTAACCGAAAATCTCTTGAGTGCTTGATTCGGTCCGGTGCTCTTGATCGTTTTGGTGATCGAAATCGATTGTTATTCAACATGGAGGTGTTAATTGAATTTCATCGGACCCATGAACGAGACTCATCGTCTGGTCAGTTCAATCTGTTTGCGATGGCATCGGCGAAGCCAACGATTCAATTACGGCCAGCGCCGCCCGCAAAGAAACGCGAGATGTTGTCTTGGGAGAAGGAATTGTTGGGGTTGTATGTGAGCGAACATCCGTTTTTGGAATATAGCGCTCGATTGAAATCGATCCTCGTTCCAGTGAATGAACTTCTGTTGCACAAGAAAGAAAAATCCGTTCGTATTGGGGGAATTGTAACCATTTCAAAAAAGATTTTGACAAAAAACAATGAGCCAATGGCATTTATTAAGTTTGAAGATCTTTCTGGCTCGGTTGAGGTCGTTGTGTTCCCCCGTGTTTTAAAGGATACAGTGACGTGTTGGGAAACGGATACTGCATTAATTGTGTCTGGTCGTCCGCAAGAAAAGGACGGTGAGATGAAGCTGTTGGCTGAGGCGGCATTTGAGATTACGCCAGAAAATATTGATGAGATTGTTGTGAATCGTGGAAGTGAGGCAGAGGTGCCCGTGCCAGAATCTATTGTGACTTCAACCGAGACGGGTCTGACGTCGTTAACGATTAATGTGTATCTGCGCGCAAATCTTCCTGAAACAGCTTTGCGTCGTCTTCGTGCTATTTTTGATGAGCACGCTGGACCGCACCCGGTATTTTTCTTGATTGATGACATTGACGGACAGAGACGGATTAAAACATCTTCAAAAATTACGTTTCATGAGGATGTTGTGAAATTAATTGAAGCATTATTGGGTAAAGGAACTGTGCGATTGATGTAGATGTGGTATACTCTGACCAAGATTTATGGTCATCCGTTCTTCGCGTCCAACAGGTCGTAGTCATTTTTCCCCACCACCGTCTTCTTCGGTGTATCGGAACATTGCCTTTTCCTTCTTAGCGCTAACGGTTGTGGTTGTGATCGGTGCGCTCTGGGTTTCATCAGTTCATGCGAGAGTGACGATTAAAGTAAAAAAGAATACTGCAAATGTTGATGCCTTTGTTGATGTGGCAAGAAGTCCGGAGCAGGGTCAGATCAGTGGTCGCGTTGTCCATGATGTATTTGAGAAGATCCAGGAGTTTTCGGTCAAAGAGCAATCAGTAACGTCCACGGCATCTATCGTCCAGGGAACGGTAAAAATTACGAATAACTATTCAAGACCGCAAACGCTTGTAGAAAAGACGCGATTGATTACACCTGATGGTCGGTTATATCGTATTGATAAGACGGTGAACCTTGGTGTGAAGGAGACGGTTTTGGTGACCGCGCATTCTGATGAGCCTGGTGCGAGGTATATCCTCCCAGTAGGAACGAAACTCACAATTCAGGGACTATGGATTGATTTACAGAAATGGATTTATGCAGAAACTGTTACCGGTTTTTCGGGCGGGCAGCAAACGGTAAAGATCGTGAGTGCAGCTGATGTGACTCAATCGCAGCAGTCGTTACAGGATGCGGTGTTCCAACAGGCGAAGAAATCTCTTGATGCGAAGGCGGGTGTTGGGAACGACTGGAGCGTTGTGTATGTTCAAAAGGTCCTTGATGCAAAGAGCAATGTGTCCCCAGGTCAATCCGGAGATCAATTCCTTGTTTCCGTAAAATTAGATGTAACGGCGGTGTATTACCCAACAAAGGATATGGAGGCTATTATCCGACAGCGTTTGAAGGACAAGGTGCCTGATGGGCGAGAATTGCTTGATTATGATCCTGCACACGTTGCATATAAGATTGAAAGCGTAGATCCGCAGATCGAGAAGGCTCGCATTTCAGTGTCGGCACAGGCTGCGTCTTGTTTGACGGCTGGGAGCCCGCAAATCTCTAAAGAGGCGCTCTATGGATTAACGGATGAGGAAGCGAGAACGAAGCTGTTGGCAACAGATGGTGTTGAATCTGTTGAAGTTAAAATCAGACCATCTTGGATTCATAAGTTACCTTCAACGAAAGATCGGTTAGATGTGGTTGTGGAATAGGTGCGTTTGACGTTTCCTTTCGTTCTGAGTATTGTATTCTTGAACTGGCTACCAACCAGGGTCTCCGCAGAATGAAAGAAAAAGTGCCTCGGCTTATGCTGGGGAAAGCGGGTGGAACCACGGTTCTGGTGTTATACCGGAGTCGTCCCGATGGTGCATCGAGTCGGACTCGATTGACCGTCGGGTATTTTTTATTCAACGAGCATTATTCTATGTCAGAACTTCTTCAGCAACGTCGTCACTCATTGGCGCACCTTTTGGCAGCAGCTGTGTTGGAGCTGTGGCCGGATGCAAAACGAACCATTGGCACAGCGATCGATGATGGGTTTTATTATGATTTCGGATTTAGTCAGCCAATTTCTGAAGATGATCTTCCGAAGATTGAAGCCAAGATGCGTGAGATTTTGCCAACATGGACATCTTTTGAGCGTGAAGAGGTGACCACGGATGACGCGAAGAAAGCATATGCATCAAATCCGTATAAACTTGAACTCATTGATGAATTTTCTGGGAAGGGTCAGACATTGACATTCTATCGTTCCGGAAATTTCTCAGATTTATGTCGCGGTGGTCATACGGAAGGGATGAATACGATTGATCCGCAATCGTTTAAGCTTTCAAAGGTTGCCGGTGCGTATTGGCGTGGTGATGAGGCTAAGGCTCAGCTCACGCGCATTTATGGTGTTGCATTTGAAACAAAAGCAGAACTAGATGCGTACCTTACGATGCTGGAAGAAGCGAAAAAACGTGATCATAAGATTCTTGGTCCGGCATTAGATCTGTTTACGTTCTCTGACCTAGTTGGTGCCGGTCTTCCGCTTTGGACGCCAAAGGGAACGCTTGTTCGATCGCTGCTTGATCAGTTTGTCTGGAGCCTCCGCAGCGCAAAGGGATATGAGCGTGTTGAAATTCCGCATATCACGAAAAAGGATTTATACATGACGAGCGGACATTGGGAAAAATATCAGGATGATCTATTCAAAATTGTTTCGCGTGAAGGTCATGAATTTGCACTAAAGCCGATGAACTGCCCACATCACACCCAGATCTATGCGCGAAAGCAATGGAGCTATCGTGAGTTGCCGCAGCGCTACGCAAATACAACGATGTGCTACCGCGATGAGCAATCCGGTGAGCTCGCTGGCCTGTCACGCGTTCGTGGTTTTACGCAGGATGATGCTCACGTCTTTTGTCGCATGTCACAGTTAAAGGAAGAGTTTCTGAAGGTTTGGGATTTTGTTCACGAGTTTTATGGCACATTTGGATTTACGCTGAAAGTGCGGTTATCGATGCGCGATCCAGAGCATCCAGAGAAGTATTTGGGTGAGGACGCAAACTGGGCCTTTGCTGAAAATATGTTACGAGAAATTGCAACGGAGAAAAAAGCGGATGCTTTTGATGGTCCGGGTGAGGCAGCGTTCTATGGTCCAAAATTGGATTTCATGGCAAAGGATGCAATCGGTCGTGAATGGCAGGTGGCAACAATCCAGTTGGATATGAACATGCCTGAACGATTTAATTTGTCATGCATTAACGAACAGGGCGAGAAGGAGCGCATCGTGATGATTCATGCCGCTATCATGGGTTCGCTTGAGCGATTCATGGCAATCTTGATTGAGCACACGGCTGGTGTATTCCCATTATGGTTGACGCCAGTTCAGGCAATGATCTTGCCGGTTGCGGATCGTCATATTGAATTTGCTCGACAGCTTTCTGAGAAGCTCCAGGCAGCAGGAATGCGCATTGAGATTGATGAGACTGCGGAAACGGTTGGCAAGAAGATTCGCAATGCAGAACGTCTGAAGGCTCCAGTTATGCTCGTGGTGGGGGATAAGGAAGTGAGTGGAGAGCCGCTCACCGTTCGATGGAGAGGGGAAAAAGATCAGCGCATGATGTCGTTTGAAGAGTTGAGTGGGGAGATGTTGAAACGGATTATTGAACGGGCGTAAAAAGGATCAAAAAAACTCGGCCTATCATGGCCGAGTTTTTTTGTTTGTTAGGTTCTCCATCTTGCGTTCGATTTCATGACCGTCCGTTGGCGTGAACGTGTTCCCTTCATGACATCGATATCAGCTTCCTCTGTCTTTTCTGCGAGAGCTGCAGCAATGAGGCTGTTTCGTTCATCAATGCGTAAGGCTTTGTTAAGGGTATCTAGGACGGACTTTGTTTCTGCGATCTGTTTTGGATTTTGTGATTCGAGCGCTTTTTTGTATCGAGCAAGTGCGAAAACGTATTTTGTCCTGCCGTTATTTGTTCGATCTGATGGGTCAATGAGCTCAAGCTGTGCGTTTGCATTCGTTGCAGCCGCGCTGTCCTTCTTTTTTAGTTCTTCGAGTTGAGTGTCTACGAATTCCCATACCCGGGAAGCGAATGTTGGGAATTGCTTTCCAGCTTCTTTCACGTTCATGATTTGCGGCATTGCCTCAACTTCAAGTTGTTCTTTTGCAAGCTTGACTACCTCCGTAGCTCGTGGAAGCTCGCCGGTAATTTTTGTATCGCCGAGAATACGCTTTCGCTGTGTTGCACGCGTTGTAGCTTTTGCCTCATCGTATTTTTGATGACGTTCTTTCTCGGTTTCCTCGAGTCTTTGGAGTGTCGCTTCTGCTGCCGAACGCTCATCTGGTGATTCCTTTTCAATGGTTTCAGATTTTTTCGTTTCCTCTTTTTGAGGTTCAGCCTGACGTGCTTTACGTGCCCGAGCCTCCTGCGTTTTTTTCACGGTTTCTGGTGATGGATAGGTAAAGTGCGCGCGTTCTGATCCATAAGATTGGGTTTCAACTGCGAGCTTGTCTGCTGCTTCGGATGCTTTTCGCCATAGAGCAATAATACCGCCGTTGAAGAGATCTTTTGCACTTAGTTTTAATTGTTCCCATCGACTTAGTGTGGAGATTTCTTCCGGATCAACTCCAAGCACATCTTTTACCTGCTTTGCATAAGCTGCTTCTAGCTTTTTCGCTGTAGCAAATTCAGCTTGTTTTTTTGCTTGATATGTTTCTAGCGTTTGAGTATTCAGCTTTTTGCTTGCTTCGTTAAAGCCTGCGCGTTTCTGTTCTTGAAATGTGATGTAGTCGGTAGAAGCCTTATCCGAACTTGTTGTATGCGTGAAATCAAGAAGTTTTCTGATTTGTGTTTGGAGTTCCGAGTTTCTTTGGAGAAGTTCGTCGTTGTCGTGTCCTTTTTCCGCAAGCTTTAGTGTACGTTCTTGTTCGAGGGATTCCATTGCAGCCTGAAGTTCGTTTCTTGTTGTATCAAAAAGTGCTTGTGGCTTATTCGCGTCTCCGCCGAAACTGGTAAATGCTACCTGCGCGTGTTCGATCGCTGCTTTGGCCTCTTTAATACTTTCTGATTTTTCGAGTGCGGCGATTTGTGCACGGATACGTATTTCTTCATCCCTCGTGTCAACAAGATCGCTATTAATGGTTACGCGTGGCGGATATGTTTCCTGTGTTCGTTTTGCCCTTGATCGCTCTTTTGGTTTTTCTGAAGTGGCTTCAATGGTTCTTGCTGCGTTTTCAAATTTTGGCATATGGAAAGTATTGCCAAGAGTATATCATAGAAACAAAAACGCCTCGATGGATATCGAAGCGTTTTTTCTTGTGTCGCTATTAGGCGATGATCTTTTTGAAAACTTCTGGGTATTTGTCGGCGATGATGGAAAGGACTTTTCGGTCCAAACCAACCTGCTTCTTGTGAAGACCGCCGATGACTTTGCTGTAGCTAGTTCCGAGCTCCTTTGCAGCTGCACCGATGCGGACCTGTTGGACAGCGCGGTTATCACGCTTCTTCAGCTTGCGATCGCGGTAGGCGTTGACGCCAGCTTTGAGAGCGGCTGTCTTTGCAAGGGTGAGCTTGGATTTGCGTCCCCACATCATGCCCTTTGTTCGGGCGAGGATGTTCTTTCGGCGTTTGATGTGGTGTGTACCACGTTTGACTCTTGGCATATTCAGTTCGTAATAATGTGGGGAATTAGGAAGCGATCAACGTTTTGATGTTGCGAACGTAGACTGCGGAAACTTCTTGATCGCGGCGCTTCTTGCGTGTGATCTTTCCGGCATCGCGGCTGTTAAAGTGATCTTGTCCGCCGTGTCGCTTGATGAGCTTACCGGTCTTTGTGATTCTCACGCGCTTTGCTGTTGCTTTGTGTGTTTTCATAGTTAGGATTTGCGACCGACGATGGCTGACACGACGCCGCCCTGTCGAGTTACAGGTTGTTCAATAAAGAGTTGATAGGTTTTTTCAATGTTTTTAATGAAGTCATTGATGCGCTCTGTAGCGATTTCGCCATGCGCCTTTTCTCGGCCTCGCATGATGATTTCGATTTTGAGCTTGTCGCCGCCTTCAAGGAACCCGATGGCCTGATCTTTTCTGACGTTGATATCGTGTTCACCCATTTTGACCGACAGGCGAATGCCTTTGACCTCCACTTTCTTTGCATGCGCTTTTTGCGCTCGCATCTCTTTATCCTTTTGGTATTTGAAAGCGCCGTCTCCGCTGGCATCGTTGGGCCTGCCTGGTTGCGTGGATTTCTCCGCGCCTGGATT
>CAZNPI010000026.1:0-8627 GCA_964575015.1 uncultured Gammaproteobacteria bacterium | reverse complement strand
GAGCGAAGGACTGAAAATCCTTGCGTCGCCAGTTCAATCCTGGCCCTCGGCACCACGTAAAAACCCCATCTACAAAATGGGGTTTTTACGTGCCCCGTGGCGCAAGAGAAATATTCACCTGGTGCGCTTTACGGGGCTCCCCGTTCGATGGGGTTCACGTGGCACTGCCTATTTCCTTTAAAACAGCTCTTTTCTCAACTTCGCCTTCACATCTACCCCCAAACCCGTGAGCATCTCTTTGACCGCATCCATGAACGGAGATGGGCCACACATGCAATAATCATTGTTTTGAACGTCCATTAATACACTTTGGACTTTTGCTGCGTCGATGCGGCCGCAGACTCCATCCCATCCATCCGCCTGTTCTTGTGTTGCAAAAAACAGAACCGTGAACTGAGGATATGTTTTTGCGAGGTCTCGAAGCTCTTCTTCATATGCTGTCATTTTTCTGGTTCGATTCGAGTAGAACAGTACAACACGACGAGACTCCCCGCTTAACAACACTTGGCGGAGCATGCTGCGCATTGGAGTGATTCCGATCCCTCCCGCAAAGAGAACGAGAGGCTCTGTTGAAGGACGCAAGACGAAGGCGCCGTATGGCCCCTGTACATTCACCACATCACCAGCTTTCAACGTTTGCGCTCGCTTCGTGTAATCACCATGCACTTTAATAGCTAGATCAATCTCCTCTTTCGCCTCACAGGGCGCAATAGCAATAGAAAACGCTGCCTTTCCCCAAGATGATCCATCGTCATTCAACAGATGCATCATCACCCATTGCCCTGCCTGAAAAGAAAACAATGGGGCGTTGTCATTTGGCGTTAAACGTAATTCAAATGTTTCATCTGCAAGGAGTGTATTGGAAACGACACGAAACGGACGCATGACTGGAAGTGGCATAGTTCAGTGATTAGGATTCTGTAAAATAGACCTTCAATATATCATCTTGTTGCAAGCTGGCGATATTTTTCTTGCATTGCATCCAAAATTCCGGATGGTGAATACGACGAACGATACGAAACCAACGACGAATCACCTTCGGAGGAGCTTGATGATGTGCAAGCTCATGACACATGACGCGCAAGATCGCATCAATCTTTCGTGGGACCATGGTACGCGGCGTATACAAATCTAGGGTGATGAGATTTGTTCCGATTTTTGTATACCCGAGTGCAATCGTACGCGATTTTCCGCGACCGCGCACTCTTCGGCGCAATGGACGCCATTCAAAATGCGGCATACCTAAAATTTCACACGAACGACGAAAGAGCTGGTCTACCAGTACCTCGTGTTCGGTGTGAACGATATCCGCCATTGTCTACTTTTCAAAATCCGTTGCCTTTGATCCAATTTCTTCACGCTTTTCAGGTGTCTGCAATTCTTTCACGTTTTCACCATGCATACTTACGCGATGCTTAATCGTTGCATCAATCGCTTCATCTAAATTACGCCCTTTCATTATCGCGTTACAGTCATAAACGCCGAATCCGCGGCAGGCAATAGCTTTCATATGGACAAAGTATGCCAAAAATAGGCTATTTTGGCAAGTTCCGCTATGCTATGCTCCAAAGCATTGAATCATCCGAGAAAAAATTCTACACTTTGCGCATCTTCACCCTTGGTCGGTCCGTAGCTCAGCGGTAGAGCAGGTGTCTTATACACACCCGGTCGAAGGTTCGATCCCTTCCGGACCGACCAAGGGTGAAGAAATCCGCTTGCGATCTCTCACCAGGTTTGATACGTTTACCATCTCACTACTAATGTTTTCCTATGAAAGGCATCAATCTCTATCACGAAGTTTCTGCCGGTGACGCCGAGGCATTCAACGTTGTCGTTGATTTGGCAAAAGGCACATCAAACAAATTCGAATACGATGAAGAAGGCGGGTATTTCAAACTCGACCGCGTCTTGCATTCTCAAATGTTCTACCCATTTGACTACGGCTTCATCCCACAAACCCACTCAGATGACGGCGACGCCATCGACGTCTGCTTGCTCGTGACCTACCCAACCTTCCCTGGCTGTGTGGTCAAAGCTCGTGCTATTGGTATGTTGAAAACGGCGGATGAGAAAGGTGGAGACAACAAGATTTTGGCCGTACCGGTCTCAAAAGTTGACCCTCGTTTTGACGAGATCACATCTGTTGAAGACCTTCCTGCACACGTGCGCGAGGAATTATTGATTCATTTCAAAGAAATCAAAAAGCTGGAAAAAGCAAAATACGACAAAGTGATGATCAACGGTTTTGGAACAGCGGAGGAAGCAAAAGCTGAAATCGTCAAAGCGATCGAAGCGTACAAAACAAAACAGGCGTAACGATCCATCCACACATAGCAAGGCCCTGAGCATGTCTCAGGGCTTTTGTATTTCATCAGCTACCCCCTCTATTTCTTGACAAAAACGCAAAAATAAGCCAACGTGAGGCCACGTTCCTCAGAGGGAGGGTGTAGTATGGAAACGTCCGGTGGAATGAAAACCGAACCGCTTCCGATCCCCGCGCGCTGGAATGGGCTTGCCTCAGCTTCCCCACTTCTCCTCAAGTGCATCAACCCTGTCGCATCCACGGCCCCGGAACTGCTCGACGCTCAACCGATCGTCAACGCACTACTGGCCATCTACTGCGTCCATCCGAAACGGTTTCTCATGCCAACGTGGACGCTCCCGAAGCACCACACGCATAGTGAAATACAGAAGGCCCTGACCAAGGCGTTCAATATTTGGAGAAACGATCAACGGCGAGCGCTTCGCTACAAACGAGTCGAACAGATCGGCCAAAACAAAACGAAAACCGAATACATCTACATCTGGCCAATGTTCGAGCTCGGCCTGAAATCACTCGTTCCCACGCTGCCGGAACCATTCGATCCGCGAACAGACATGGACCCCGCGATGATGCGCGATCCAAGCATCGAAGCGTTTCTCCGGTCAGTTGCATTTCTTCTGAGCGTTGTCACGAGAAAGCGCTAGCAGCCACAACCAACTCCGCACCCCGCGGCCTGCAAGCCCCGGGGTGTCCTTCTATCCACCCCTTCTGATATCATCCCATTATGCTTCACCACTGGACCATTGACCGCGAACCAAACCGTCTTCGACTGGATGTTTTTATTACTAAACAACTTCCTGAACAGTCTCGAAGCCACATTGCTAAACTCCTGAAACACGGCGCAGGCAAAGTGAACAACAAAGTCGTCAATGTTCACCACTTTCTTTCATTGGGTGATGTTATTGATTTTGAGGATTCCGTCAAAACAACAAAACAAAAAGCAGAAGCAAAGAAAACATACCAACCGCTACCTCCTCTTGAGATCATTGAAGCCACACCAGACTGGGTCGTGATCAACAAGCCATCAGGCGTCCTCGTACACCCAGACGGGAAAGAGCAGGGACCAACGCTCGTTGATGCCCTCATCGCCTACGATCCAGCTATTGCAAAAATTGGCGAAGATCCAACCCGCCCAGGCATCATGCATCGTCTCGACAAAGAAGCTAGCGGATTAATGGTTATTGCCCGAACACAGACCGCATTTGAAAACCTGAAAAAACAGTTTGCCGAGCACTCTGTTGAAAAGCGCTACATCGCACTCGTCTACGGCGAGGTTCGCGAAGATGAAGGTGAAATCAAATTCCGCATCGGACGATCCACAACAAAACTACGCATGGCAGCCATTCCGGAAAATGAAACAGCCGGAAAAGCTGCATGGACCCATTTCAAAACAGTGAAACGCTTCCACAACGCGTCCCTCTTAGAACTTGATATTTTCTCCGGACGTACGCACCAAATTCGTGCACATCTCCTTGCATTCAGCCATCCAATCATCGGTGACCCGCTGTATGTTCGCCGCTCAGAAGACCGAAACATCAAAGCCCCACGACTCATGTTGCAATGTATCCATCTTCGATTCAATGATCCAGCAACCAGAACACCACACGCATTCGACCTCGGGCCAGCTCCAGAGTTCGCCGACGTCATGAAACAGCTTTCTTAATCTCACCCCCCCCATGTCACACCCTCTGCTCATTATCCTCACAGGGCCCTCGGG
This sequence comes from uncultured Gammaproteobacteria bacterium, assembly GCA_964575015.1. GTDB lineage: Bacteria > Patescibacteriota > Patescibacteriia > 2-12-FULL-60-25 > 2-12-FULL-60-25 > JAGOQX01. Next base: position 4,587 of record CAZNPI010000026.1, on the reverse strand, counting down.
ATCTGGAAAATCCACGATCCTCGATATGCTCAAAGCACGAAAGCCGTTCCCCTTTCAGCGATTCATCACGTGCACGACACGAGCGAAACGTCCTGGAGAAAAGAACGGCACAGACTATTGGTTTGTGACGCGCAAGGATTTTGAACAAGATCTGAAGAAGAATCGATTCTTCGAGTCGGCAGAGGTCTACGGCCATTACTACGGTTCCTCAAAAGAGGAATTCGAACGCCTCGCAAACAGCAAAAAGCCAATCTTGATGGTACTGGACGTTCAAGGCGCAGAAACGATGAAACGCGCCATTCCAAACACCTTCATCATTTTTTTGGACGCATCAAAAAAGGCGCTGACCGACCGACTCAAGAAACGCGGAACAGACGCTGCAGAGATGAAACGCCGCACAGATCAGCTAACCGAGGAAGAAACACACCGCGGGATAGCCGACGAATATATCAAAAATATGGAGGGAAAAATTGAGGAAACCTACGAAAAAGTGGTTCGTGCTATTCAGGTGAAATGCGGAAAAGCCTAACCAATCAGGCTGGTATTGACGGATTCCCTGCAATTAGGTATGCTACGGCCACATAAATTGTATGGCCGAAACCAACAAATACCAACCGATTGCAGCAGCCGATGTCGTCACCGGTATGCAGATTCGCGTTCACCTCAAAGTCAAAGAGCTGAACACCAAAGGTGAAGAAAAAGAGCGTATTCAGGTGTTTGAAGGTCTCGTCCTCAAAGTGAGCGGCGGTGGCATCTCACGCACAATGACCGTCCGCAAGGTTTCAGACGGCATCGGAGTGGAGCGCATCTTCCCAATCGCCTCCCCAGTGATCGACAAGATCGAGCTCGTCCGAACGTTCAAAGCCCGCCGCAACGTGATCACTCACGTTCGCACAGGAAAGCGCGGTTTGAAAGAAATTCACACAGCGAAATAAGCAAACAAAAAATCCCGCCTCTCACGAGAGGCGGGATTTTGTTATTGATTCAACCCTTTATCATCATCAATCGTTGAGACCGTCGCACGAATCACATCAAGCGCTAAATCCAACGCACTGGCAACCGGCTCACCAAATTTATAGTTCACGTAGAACGCTTCTGAGATATCATCAACCTGTTGATTCCAAGAAGTCCCGAACCATCCACGTGCAACGTCCTCCGTCTTTGCCCATCGAAGAACACCACCCTTTGTGACCATATAGGTCTTCACATCTGTCTGGAACTTCACCATCTTTGATCCTGGGTGATATGTCACGTTTCCACCAATCGGGATAAGTGACATTTGATCTATTGGCAGAATTTGAACTTTATTAAAATTTGGGTACCAGGTGTAATACACCTTCTCATTTGGAAACACATAGCGCTTGCCATTTTTTGCGTAGTAGTACACCGCCGTATCACTCAATGTCGAGGCATTGTTATCATCAGGAATCTTAATCAGATCTCCATCTTTCAACGGAAACGACAACCCTTGGCTAAATGTAATACTGACTGTTTTCTGAATCATTGTTCCGCCTGCTGAAACAGAGAACGTCGCAACTCCATCTTTTAATGAAGTGATTCGAAAATAGGCCTTTCCCAAAGAATCCGTTGTCGCAGCAACAGGAACGATCTCATCCAGTACTCCACGAGACGAAGCCACATTTACACTCAAATCAGGGACGGACATTAAATTCACATCCTTTACCGTCACAGTGAGAAGTGCATTATCAATACCATCGGCACGTAGCCCAACCTTATCTACAGACGCGCGAGAATTCACAGGATCAACTGCGGCTGCACTTGCCATCAACGGAGCACCAAGACTTGCACACATCGCCAAGAGAACAACGCTGGTTGTAAAGCGAGTTTTGAGAAAGGGAAAAATAACATTCATCCCTACAGGATATTCTTGAGGTATTTCGCCGTCAAACTTTTCTTGTGTTTCGCAACGTCTTCAGGTGTTCCTTCAACTAAAATTTCACCACCATACAACCCACCTTCTGGACCCATATCAACCACCCAGTCTGCGGACTTCACAACGTCTAAATTATGCTCAATGACGAGAACCGTATTTCCCTTATCAACCAACGCCTGCAACACAACCAAAAGACGCTTAATGTCATCAAAGTGGAGACCGGTCGTTGGCTCGTCCAAAATATACAGCGTCTTTCCCGTAGCACGACGAGACAATTCCGTTGAAAGCTTCACGCGCTGCGCCTCACCACCAGACAATGTTGTTGCTGGCTGACCAAGACGAACATAGCCCAACCCAACCTCGTGCAAGATCGAGAGCTTCTCGTAAATCAACGGCTGGTCAACGAAGAATCGTCGGCCTTCTTCCACGGTCATATCCAAAATATCTGCAATCGTCTTGCCACGCCAGTGGATTTCCAACGCTTCCTTGTTGTATCGCTTGCCACGACATTCTGTGCACTCAACATACACATCTGGCAAAAACTGCATCTCAATTTGAATATATCCTTCACCAGCACAGCTTTCACAACGACCGCCACCCTTCACATTAAAGGAGAATTTTCCCGCATCATAGCCACGCATTTTTGCCTCTGGAATTTCCGTAAACAAATCACGAATCGCTGTGAAGACCCCTGTATAAGTTGCTGGGTTGGAACGTGGCGTTCGACCAATTGGCGACTGGTCAACTGTGACAATCTTATCGAGATATTCCATGCCATCGATACGCTTGTGCTTCCCTGGAACATCCTTTGAACCATAGAAGTGTGCAGACAAAGCGCGACCTAAAATGTCCAAAACAAGCGTTGATTTACCAGAACCAGACACACCGGTAATGCACACGAATTTGCCGAGCGGCATTTTCAAATCAACGTTCTTCAAATTGAACTCCGTTGCTCCACGAACCGTCACAAATTTTCCATTTCCCTTGCGTCGTGTCTTCGGAATCTCGATCTGCTTCTTTCCAAGAAGGTATGCGCCCGTCAATGATTCTTTGTTGCGCTTCACCTCAGCCAATGTTCCCTGTGCAACGATCTCCCCACCATATTCACCTGCGCCAGGGCCAATATCAACAACGTAATCTGCAGCCTCCATCACCGCCTCGTCATGCTCAACGACAATGACCGTATTACCCAAATCACGAAGACGCTTCATTGTTCCAATCAACTTATCGTTATCGCGCTGATGCAACCCAATAGATGGCTCATCTAAAATATAGATCACACCGGACAGCTCAGAGCCTAACTGCGCGGCCAAACGAACACGCTGAGCTTCTCCACCGGAGAGAGACATAAAGCTGCGATCTAAGGTGAGATACCCCAACCCAACATCAAGCAAATTGCTCAAACGACGTTTTACCTCATGAGAGATCTGATCAACAACGAGTCGTTCACGCTGTGTGAATCCAAACGCATCCGGCTTTTCATCCAACTTCAACTTCACGATCTTTGATGGTTTTGCTTTTGTCGGCCCCTTCCCGAGGGAATCAAAAAAGGCGAAACATTTATCCAGTGGGAGCTCCACCAAATCCGCAATCCCCTTTCCAGCAACCGTCACAAGCAACGCTTCTTTGCGCAATCGGCGGCCATTACATTCCGGACAGATCAACACACGCATGTACCCTTCAATTTCTTTCTGGACATACTCAGAATCTGTCTGACGATACTTTTCTTCCAACATTGCCAAAATTCCGCCAAACGTTTGTGACTTATTTTCAACGGTATAGATGGTGTCACCGGTCCCATCAAAAATAACACGCAACGCCTCTTTAGAAAGCTTGCCAACCTCTTCATTAATCGAAAATCCTTTTGCCACACCGACCGCTTCAATCAACTTCATGTATGACGTTTGATTTCCGGCAATACGGGTCCATGGCTTGATCGCACCTTGAGCGATCGTGAGACGCTTATTTGGAATCACCAAATCCGGCTCAAGAACGAGTTTCGTTCCCAAGCCCGTACACGCAGGACACGCACCATGAGGTGAGTTGAATGAGAAGAGACGTGGCTCAATGGGCGGCAACGACACATTACAATCCGCACAAAAGAGATTCTGTGAAAACAACGTTTCATCCGCCGTATCTGAATCAACGACAGTCACCAATCCATTCCCCAAATCCAACGCCTGCTTCAACACCTCTAACAAGGCCTCTATCACGATGCTGGATTTTTCTTCGAGTTTTGTAATAACAACTTCAAGGGTATGAACCGATGTCTTGTCGAGTCGAGCGTGCAAAAGCTCATCGATATCAACCAATGTTCCATCATACCGAACTTCATGATATCCGGCGTTTTGTGCCGCTTGCAGGACGATCTTGTGCTCCCCTTTTTGTTCGCGCACCATCGGAGCCAACAAAATTAAATTCTGCTTTTTCGACATCTGCAAAATCCGTTCTGCAATTTCACGAGGCGACTGTTCACGCACCGCTTTTCCACACTTCACACAATGCGCACGACCGGCACGGGAAAATACTAACCGAAAAAAATCATAGACCTCAGTGATCGTACCGACGGTTGAGCGTGGGTTATGAGAGGATGACTTTTGATCAATTGCAACGGTCGGTGAAAGTCCGGTGATCTCATCAATATCCGGCTTATCCTGAAGCTCCAAAAATTGGCGCGCATATGAAGACATGCT